>NZ_MQWC01000001.1 GCF_002954405.1 Salinibacter sp. 10B
AAAAAAAATGGAGGGAGGGGGAGGAAAAGACGCTGGAAGACATGGTCCCCGAGATTCTAGAGGGGATGCACGAGGCCGCCTACGGCGTTAAACAGCGGAGGAAGGAACGAAGGGAGTTTCAGCAAAGGTTCGAGAAGAAGAGAAAGAGGCAGGAAGAACAACGGCGCCGTCGACGGGAAGAAGAAAAGCGTCGGGAGGAGCTCGAGAGACAGGCAGGGGACTGGAAAGAGGCTCAAGATCTGCGCCGGTACATTGACGAAGTTGAACGGCAAGCACAGAGACGAGCGCTCACCGCTGAAGAGAAAAAGGAGATTGACGAGTGGCTGGCCTGGGCCCGCGAGCATGCCGACCGGCTCGATCCTCTTCAAGGCGGGCTCCCCACCCTTGACGGATCCGATCAGGAATATGGAGCAGTCCACAAACTCCGATGACGAAAGATGAGATCGATCCTCCCGAGCCCGGGACGCTTCCCTCACGGATCTCCTTCATCGAGCAGATGGGCGGCTCGGCCGGCTACTACGTCCGCTTCAAAGACGTCCCGGAAGAAGTCGGGCCAATCCGAAAGTACGTCCCCATTCTCCAGTACGACAGCCAGGAGGAGGCTCTCCAGGCCGCAATCGAGTACCGCGATCGGAAGGCCGAGGAGCTGGGCGTGCCTATAGAGTCCGAGCGGCTTCCGCACTCGAGCGAGGCGCGGGAGAAGATGTCCGACTCCCATAACCGACTAGGCCTTCGGGGACTGGGACTCACGTTCACTTGGAAAAATGGCACGGCCTACCCGGAGCTCAGCGCGATGTGGAGCGAGGAGGGAGGCCAGAAGAAGGTCAGCCGAGCCATGACGAGCCGCGGCCTCCATGGCACGATGAAAGAGCTCACGTCTTATCTGAAAGAGCATCTCCATCCGGAGGCCGAAGAAGAAACGCTGGCCCGAGAAGGAGCAGATGGTGCGGCACGTCTCCTCTTGCACATTGCTGGCAGAGAAGGTCCCGAAAGCGGGAAGCGGAAGCGCATCGAAGAGCTCTTCGAGCAGTGGGCCGAGCGCTACTCCGAAGACCGGGCGCTTCTGAAACGACTAGCGAAAGAAGAGCAGTCTGGTCCGACGGGAATTTTGATCGGGCTCGAGCTGACAGATAGAACCAACAGAGGAAAAACTTCTGGCTCTTAACGCGCCCCATCTTCGTCTATCTATAAGCGGTTTCGAGGCAAGATCTTCGAACAGGTGTTTCCTTTCAGCCCGATGGGCGGCTATCTCGTTATCGCCATGGCTGATGAGCCCGGCTAATCTTGAAGATTGTAGCCGGACACTATCACTCGCTTGCCTCACTGTCAAGTGGAAAACACTATTCGGTGCTTTTTAGGGACGAAGGGCACCGCGGAAATTTAATCAGATGCCGTAATGGACAACCTCAAGTAGAAATATTGACGAGAGTAAGGAGATCATCATGTATCTTCCACCACTTCTGATCGAGGTCAATGCTGTGGGCTTGCATCTTATGCCCTCGAACTTCAAAAGCTTTCTCGTCGAGGTCAGTGTCCGTTGCTGCATACAGTAGAATTCCCTTGGCATCTTTCCACCTTCGCCCTTTCGTCTCTGCATTCTGCAGATACGAGAAGAGCTGGTATAGGTGCTCAGACCGATATCGCTTCTGCTCCCAATTGGAGACGAGCGGATTCTCGTAGAACTTCGTGTCTATGACGATCGTCCGGTCTGAGGAGGTAAGCACCACGTCGGTCTCCATCCGCGGAAGCCGATCTGGAGGCTTCCCCTCGACATCCCAGGAGATGTACGGAGAGCTTACGTCGTAGACTTCCTGCTCCCGATCGTAGAAGTTCAATACGAAGTCCTCGAAGACCGTAGACATGGTGGCCTTATCGCGCAGAAAGTCACGAAACTGGCGGCCCTCTCCCTCTTCTGTCAAATCGAGGTTCCGTTCTACCAGCGAGCAAATGTTCAAGAGGAATCGGTAGAACGCGTTGTTGCTGTGAAGCTGAACGCGCCGAAACAGCGACCGGCGGAGAGGCACATCGCTTACCTCTCCGAACCGCCGTTGCAAGGTAAGAAGCTTTCTTCGAAGGTCCTCGTCTATGCTTTCTACCTGAGCCAAGTCGCCAAGCGTGCTCTTCAGAATCCGGTTATGAAGGACATCGCGGCTGAGGGTATCGTACTGGCAGTGAACCCGAGCGCGAGGAAGAAGCGCACGCTTCAGCGAGGTGTCGAAGTCGATGCGGCCGCGGGGCCTGGAAGTGTCTTCGGACTGGGTAACGTATCCTCGATCTAGTCCCTGCTTCAGGACCCGCTCGGTCCCATTGATGAGAACCTTGGCAAACAGATCAACCAGCTCGGTCTGCTTGCTTGCACCAGTCTCCGCGATCTCACCCTCCCTCATCTGCCCCCACGCGTAGCAGAGCAGGTAGTACACATTTTCAATCGGGATCTGGGACATGGCCAGAGCAGATAACAGGGAGACAGGAAAGAGGCGAACAAACAGGAAGCGTCCTTACGCTCTCAGCTCCTCAATCTCTTTCTCGGCCGTCTCCGGAGCGTCAAACCAGTATTCTTTGAGAAGAGGTGCAATCTCTCGATCGATCACTTTTTGATACCACTCCTCGCTGGGAGTCTCGTCCTCATCGGGGCAGAAGTAGCTGTGTCCGATTTTGAAGCCCTCTCCGAGGTTGTCGTCATCGGCAATCTCTTCGTTTAGGGCAGGGAGCTTGGTGGTGATCTTGTCAATCAGTTCAGCGCCAACACCTACCTCCTCCAGAAACGCCCGAAAGCGATCCGCCGTGAAGCGGGGTTCCATGTCCACGAATGCAAAACGCCGGCGGAGAGCGTAGTCAACCATAGCCAGGGAGCGATCCGCCGTGTTCATCATGCCGATCAGGTAGACGTTCTCCGGAACGTAGAACTGCTTTCCAAATGGATCGGTCTCTTCACGCTGATAGGCCAGGGGTACTGCCTCCTGCGGGCCGCGCTTGTCCTTCTCGATAAGCATCATCAGCTCTCCGAAGACCTTGCTGAGGTTGCCCCGGTTGATTTCGTCGATGATGAAGACGTAATCGTTCTCCGGGTCCTTTTTGGCCTTCTGGCAGAACTCAAAAAACACCCCGTCCTGAAGCTGGAATCCACCGTCTGGCTTCGGCCGATATCCCCGGATGAAGTCCTCGTAAGTGTAGGACTGGTGGAGCTGGACCATCTTTACGCGACCCTCTGCCTTCTCCTCCAAAAGCACGTAGGCGAGCTTCTTTGAGACAAACGTCTTTCCGACGCCAGGCGGCCCCTGGAGAATAATGTTTTTCTTCTTTTGAAGGCGATCCAGCCAGCCCAGAAACGTTTCCGTTTCATAAAAGAGGTCGCTGGTCGCTTCTTCTACTGCAAATGGCTCTGGACTTTCGTCTTTGAGGACTCGATCGACAAAGTCCTCCTGGAGCTCTTTCACTGTCTTTACGGCCCAATGAGACCGTTCTGGAATCGTCTGGGCGAAACTGGGGTCCCAGTCGACGTGGACCACGTGGTTGTAGTCTTCGCGGCCGTCGTCCCATTCATAGCCGGACTCGGCAACCCGACCGACCGCGAGCACCTCGCTGGTTCCTCGGTTTGCAACGATCCGATCGCCCGAATCCATCTCACGAAGCGTCCATAGCTCGCCCGCCTTTTCAGAGGCTTTCTGCTTCCGATCATAGAGATTCGGATAGTACCGGTCATAAAACGCGGCCCGAAAGTCGCTTTCGCTTTCGTAGTCACGAAGGTCCCCGACCTCCTCCCACCCGACGCAAATGTAGCCTTCTTCTCTGCACTCCTCCCAGAATTTTGCCTCCTTTCCAGGGGCAACTTTGAAGACGCGGGAAGCCTTTCCTTCACTGCCTTTGGCCTTCGCTTTTTCCATGTCCAAAAGTTTGTCCCAAGACGCTTCTGGGTAATGGTCAGAAGTAGACGAGAGAATGTAGAAGGCCGCGTGCACGTCCCAGAGATTCCGAAGCGGAAGACCGTACTCGCGTCGCAGACGGCGGAGGACGTCCCCATAAAGACGGGAGGCATGAACGATCCGGCCGGCCTCATCACTAGCAGTTTTGGCCGCGTCCGGTCCCAAAAGAGCTTCAGCGGCAACCTGGTAGGTACTTGGCTTGCAGAAGGCACAAAGTGGCGGATGCACAACCGCCAGGAAGTAGCTGGCAACGGTGCCGTTGATTCCAACCGTTTTTCCTTCTCCCTCGAACTGGCCCCATTCGAGAAAGGACTGAAGACGGGACTGGAGGGACCGGTCTCCACGCAAAAGGTCCTGGAGCCTCTCCCGCACCTCCTCAGGGCCGGCAGCGTCGAAGGCGTTTCGCGCGCGGTCGACTTCCTGCCATCCGAGGGGATTGGTGTCGCTTGGAAGTGCCTCCTGGGCATGTGTAACTGGGGCTTCTTCCAGGGCCTCCGGAAGAAGATGCTTTTGCCCAGTGGGAACCCGCTGGTCGTAAAGGTAGGATTCGCCGCCTTCGCGGAAGACCTTGTCTTCGACGCATGGGCGAATCACTTTCTCAACGGCCGCCCTCAGAACCTCGTCGTCGATGGAGAGTGGGTCCCGGTACCCTGCCTCTATCTGCCCATCGATCCCGAGCAGAATCTCCAGCTCAGCGGCCATTCGGTCGTATTTGCCAACCTCGGTGAGGGTCTTACGGGGAAGGATTCGGGGCTCCTCTCGCCACTTGTCCGACTCTTTCTTATTGCGGTCCCAATCCGACCGGGGGAAGCTGCGAGGAAGAGTTTCCCAATCACCGGTGCGGACCCACTTCACGTCTCGCTGGTTTCTGTTCCGCTTCTTGTCACCGGAGTCGTAGCGGTATCCAGAAGTAACTATCCCTGCACCGAGGAGGGAGGTATTGCCCCCCTTTACAAACACGAGATCCCCCTCCTTCATCGTCCGGGTAAACTCCCAGCACGCCTTTGCGTCGACCTTTGATACCCGCTCGACTTCCTGCACCATCTCCTCGGGACTTCCATACTGGCGAAGATCGCCAAGCTCGTCCCAGCCAATTGCAATGAACCCCTGATCTTGCCAGTACTCCCAAAACTTTGAATCTCGACCTGCGGCAATTAGCCACTTGTTCTGCTGCTGATCCGCTGGCCGAGATTTCCGTTTCTTCTCCCCGTTCTGCTCGAATTGGGTCTCGAAGGTCCAATTGAAGAACTGATCGACCTCCAGGTAAACTGGGACCTCCGTCCGCGCGCCAACGACTTCGTTGTACTTCTCAATGACTGGCTGGGCCGTTTCAGTCAGCTGAACGAAGCGTTCTCCGAAACTTAGTCCCTGCGTCGGAATGTCGTAGCCGAGATATTCCAAACCCTTCCGCGAACGGCGATTAAACACGAGGTAGTTCTCTGCGAACAGCTTTCCGGCGAGTTCGCCTATCGAGCTCTCCGAAAGGAACTTGAGGCCGTACGGCTCCCTGTTCGACTGGATCTCGTCGAGACGCTTCGGAAGAGGATCATCCCCGCGAGCGAGGTACTCGAAGCTTTTCCGATAGCGTTCAATTGGGTGATTTGGGTTACCGAATGCCCGCTCGTAGGCCATGGGATTCGTAGTTAGGGCATGAATCTGCTTGCCCAACTCTTGAAAGTTCTCCCATTCGGCCTCTTGGAGGTTCTCCGGACGAAAGAAGTCCTGTATGAACTCGTAATGCTCAACCAGAAACTCGCGGTCTTCAAACCACTCGTCGGCAATCTCGGCGAACTCTTTGAGAAGCGGCTTCAGTTCTGGCATACTCAGAATTGAGAACGTGTGCCAAGAAAAGACGGATAGCTGCTAACACACGTCCAAGGTACCATCTGCGAGATGGGCTTCCAAACAGACTCGTATACTTCTAAGGAAACATCCGGCCTAATCGCACGCCAAGCGTTCTCCACCCAACAAGGCAGTCCAACCGCTCAAGCGGGGGCTCAAAGCTCACCTCTGTGTTCTCTGCATTTTCTTTCTTCGCTCTGGATCTCCCGGTAGATCGTAGTTCCAATACTTATCCGGACCTGCAATGATGTCGTACTGCTCCGGTCTATACAGTTTTGGAGCCTGATCGGAAGCGATCTTTTTTCCTGTTTCTCTAAACCAGTACATCAGTCCGGCTAGCAGACCTGAAAGTGCAGAAAGAGACGACCCCAACGTCGCTTCGTCGAAATGCTGGTTGCGCTCATGCTTGACAGCATTGTAGGCTTCCCACCATTCTGGATTCCGATTATTCTCCCACTCTAGCCATGGCTTGAAAGACAGATCATAGCGTGGAAGGTGAATCTCCAGCTCTGGAAACCGAGGGTACTCAGATGTGATCACGTCCCTGTATTCTCCTATTCTGCTTCCAACATTGCATTCTGGTCTAATTTCTCGACACAGGCACTTCGCTATGGTGTCGAACTCCGACGCTGTAGAGAGAAGAAGGCGGGCAAACTCAGTAGAGTAGGTGTCGAAGTTCTCCCGAGTAAAGTGAACATAGCGAGTGCATTCTTGGAGATCCTCCTCAAGAGCCTGGAAGTAGCGCCAGTGTTCGTTCATCGTTGACCATTTTCAGTTAGGAGAACAGTCCCAGTTCTCAAGAAGCCCCTCGATTGGCGGAAAGGGGTACGCATAATGAATCTCTCATAACTCCCTCCTTAATGAGTCTGCAAAGCCCTCACCGGGGTCAAACCGCGCCTGACGCAGTCCCTCAACAAGTTCATCGAATACGGCAGTAGAGGGCCCGAATACGTTTACCCAGCTTCTGAGGACATCTCGGATCGTAATGCGTCGTATACCGAGCTCATCTGCTACCTCGGACGCCTCCTCATCTGAAGAGACGAAGACCGCCGGCGCACCATGACGTAGAGCAAGAACCAGGCAGGCCGCTTCCCCGCGGCCGATACCGTGCTCGTCCATCAGCTCTTCTCTTTCGGGAAGCTCTTCGACCCCTAATGGATCGAGAACCAGATCCCCAGCGTCCATATGCTCTTTGATTTGAGAGGCGTGGTCGAGCCACCGTTGGTACCGCTCACCTTGAGCAGGAGGGAGGGTCTGGACTTGACGTTTGGCGTAGCGGAGACCACGTGCAAGCTCACTTAGGTCCTCGTCGTCTTCTCCGAGGGAAAGCTCCCCTTCGTCGGCGGCGTACACCTCGGCCGGAAACCGCCCGTTCTCTGCCTGCAAGATCCGTAGGAGTAGCTCAATTCCCCCTGGATGCCCGAAGCCGAAGGCCTGAAGGACCATCGTGTCCAAGACCGGCTTCTTACTACTCAAGATCATGATAGGCCTCCGGACGTTCCGGAGAAGCAGCTTCCTCCTCAACTCGTTCCTCCAATTCGATGGCACTTATGCCGAGAAGCTCCGCGGCCCGGCGCTTGGAAATATCCCCGTCTTGCCAGGCCTTGTACGCCAGTTCGATGTAGCGCTGAGGCAGACGGTCTTCAAGCGGCCACTTTAGATCTCGGTACTCGTGGTCAGAGGGCGCATAGCCGAGGCGACGGGCTAGACTGACAGGCCGCACGGATTCGTAATCAGCCGACTTCGGATCAATCTTCCGTTCGGCCTTGAGCCGGTAGAACATCGCCAAGTAGCTGATCCCGAAGTGTCGGGCAAGGTGCACCACCTGCTCTGGGTGTTCAACCTTCTCGACCCCCATCTGACGAAGCCGCTCCAAAAGCGCCTTGCGCGGAACCAGGAAACGGGCAGAGAACCGATCCGCGAACCGCTCTGAAGGCGGCTTGTCCTGGCTCCTGCAAAGAATGGCGGGCCGGTTGTAATGGAAGAGCACGTGAGCCAGCTCATGACCCATCGTGAAGGGGCGCCGCCCATAGTACTGGTCGGAATTGACGGCTACCACTGGGCCCAGGTCCGGATGGGTAAAGAACAGCCCTGAGATGTCCTCCGTCAGGTCGCCAAGCGGTACGCCGAACACGTAGGCACCGACCTGCTCAATAAACCCCTTCACCCGGGAAAGGGGAGCAGACCCGAGATCGAAGTGATCTCTGGCCTCCTCGGCAAAAAGCTCCACATCTTCCGGCGGATAGTCTCGCTCGGGGAGCGGCTTGAAGGCATGGTGAGGAGAGCTAGGTAGCTCTTCTCCCGTTCTCTCATGGAGCTCCCGAAACTGCCGTACGCGGCGGATCAACTTCGCGACGCCCTTTCGTCCCTGAGGCGAGAGATCGTCGGCCTGACCGAAGAGGGCTGCCTCCCAGTCGGGGCGCTCATCTTCCCCACTATCGGGAAAAAGCGAGGAGAGAGGAATGCCGTAGAGACGGCCGAGGCGCTCTAAAGTTAAAGCCCCAATCTTCCGCTTGCCAGATTCATACTGGCTGAGGGCAGATGGAGTAATGTCGAGGTGCTCGGCAGCCTCCTTCTGGCTCATGTGCGCCTGATTCCGAGCTTGTCGAAGGCGCTGGCCGAGAGCCTCGTAATCTACATTGTGCATATTGTATCAAGAATGCGGATAACGTAGCGTTAAGTATCTGGTGTAGAACCACTTTATTTAACGTTTCGTTGCGTGGGGTACAACGTGGGAAGGGACGGCGGTCGTTCCCTTCGCAGTAAATTTCCCGATCAACTCTCCTCTTGATTTCCCGATCCGCCATGGGTAGCAGCACGAACTACAACGAAGACTACCAGCCAGAATCCCCAGGGACGGACGGAACCCCGGATGGTGTTGATCTCGCCGAGGAGGGAGGCGGTGAACTTGAGAAGAAAGACATTGCTGAGGAGGCCTCCCTGACCGTCCGCCTAGCCTCGGTAAACCTAGAGGTGAGAAAACAAACAAGTATCGGTGATACGGTCACTGTAAGCGGCCGCGAGGTCCGGGTCACCGGGGATGTCCTTGGTTACCTTAATCTACAGGATGCTGAAAAGGCACAGAGCCGAGGACTGGACAGCGGTCACGTAAAGGGCCTTCCGGATACTCCGAAGCCAACTGCAATTATTGTCCTAACGCCATAACGGCACCGACGTAGTGTCTTCCGAGCCTCAAAGTTCTCAACCGGCCGAGTATGCCGATCCCTCGACGCTCTTCGAGGAATCGGTGTGCCAGGATTGCGCCCTCTACCAGGCGTGTGGCGGATCATCCGCCGCGCCCTGCGGCTGCGTTTGGGAAGAACCCGCCCGCCGCTACGACTGCAAGAATTGCCCGTTGATTTGCCGGGCTCGCACTGACGCCCCCGACCCGTATCATAAGGTAGTCGGGGATGGTCGAACACTCGATGAGGTCTCGATTCGTCAAAAGCGCCTCCAATCGGAGCCTCGAGACACAGAAGGGGAGAGGCCATTGCCATTCCCGATACTCATTCCCTACCAAACCACAGATCTTCCTGAGGACACCAGGGCCGAACTTAAATGGGCAGGGGTCCGACTCCCAAAGCTGATTAGCACAGGCGGAAAAAGCGGAAACCCCACCGGTCTCCTCGCTTCGGAAGACCTCAGGAGCCAGCTCCACGTGAGTCCAGAGACAAACATTCTGGCGGTGCTGAACGGGCGTGATGACCTCCTTGCTGCGTTTTGGGACATGCCTCGATCAATGGTGTACGAGATGGTTGATCGTCATGGAATCGATGGCATGACGGGACCGACTTTCTCCATCTCGTCCGAGCGGGAAGGGAATCCCAGAACACCCGCCGCGCAAAACGTGATTATGCAGAAGCGTCACCATCAGGTCGTTTCCGAGATCGAGACGCGGACTGCGGCGGTTCCGATTCCGAATATTTACTGGCGAGATCTGAGAGACCGGAAGCAATGGGCCCAGTGGCTGGAAGATAACGATCAGATCCACGTCGTCTCGAGGGACTTCACGATGACTCGGCAGACGGAGACGTATCGTCCGGAGCTTGCTGGCCTCTCCCAGATACTTAGCCAAGTAGACAGGCGCCTCCACGTACTCGCTGTTGGAGTAAGCATGGAAAAGGCGGATTGGACGATTCACCGCCTTGCTGAAGCGGGACACACCTGCTCACTCGTGACCTCCGATCCGCTTTTCACTGGTGCCGCTGCGGGAAAGAGGTTTGTCGAAGTCGGCGAAGAAGTTGAAAAGCGTGATGACCCAGCGTCGAACAGTGAGCTCGCCCGACTGAACCTGGAGGTCGCGGAGCGCCATTTACTGGATACAGCACAGGAGATTTCGATCTACAACAACACTGACACTGGGAACCCGAGGGAAGCATTGCTAAACCAACCTACTCTCCGAAAGAAGAGAGTTACGCGTGAGGAGAGATCTCCGTCTCACTCGGCGAGTCCTTCTTCACCACCTCAGTTCAAGAAGGGGAAAGCGCCTCGATAGAAAAGCATCTCCTTGTTTGACTTCTTTCCCGACGGGACGGAGTCACTTTTCGAGTACCCCGACGGCTGCTTCTAATCCTCTCGCCATCGATCAGGCCGCAGGACTCGATGCTCTGAGGGTCTTCTACTAGAACACCGGCGCTTATTTGGACAAGCGTATTGATGCCGACCTGTTCGATTCGGCACAGCCGGTGTCCAATTGACTCTCTGGACAGCATCTCTATCACATCTGGAAACCGAATGCCTCGATGCTAAAGGCTCCCCCAAACTGTTACCGACGGTTTCATTGAAGCGCAAACTCCAGAACTATCCGAGAACGGGGACGGGTTCTACAGGAACGAACTATTCTCCGCAGAGTGGCGGAGGTCCCAGACCGCTGCCGGTCACCAGGCGATTTGGTACGCAAAGGTCTACGGGAGAGGCGGACATGCAGCCGAAGCGAGCTCGATGAGGTAGCCGCCCGAATCGAGGAGTCCATTGCGGGGGAATCCATTCTGGGGAACGATTACAGGAGCAGAGTGGCTCCTAGCCCCCACCTCTATTCGGACCACCACGCCGTCATTATTCCCGCTATTCTGACTGAAGGATAGGGCAGAGGATAAATGGAAAATGATCAGGCCCCCCCATGGACAGCAATCTTCACACCGGCCCAGGACTGAGAAAGGGCGGACTTCAGGGATAGCAGACTCCGGTTCTATCGTCGGTGGATATTGCTCTGTCCGTTAATGACTTTGCCCAACAGTCCTTTGAATTGCGATAGAGCCATCATTACTGCCGATAATGTAACGATATCCGCAGTCTTTTTAGCATTTGTGTTGCCAGAGGCTTAATATTTTCCTGCAAGAGGCGTATCTACTTGCAAAAATATTATACCTATCCTGCACTAGCTTCCAAACGACTAGGTTTTTCCCTATGAGCAAAGAAAGAAAAGGCAGAAGCGGACCGCAGTCTGAGAAAACAGCGGAGGATCGCTCGCTTCCAGGACGGTATGCAAAAATCTACAGCAAGGTGGAAAGAAACCTTGAGCGATTCCGTCAGTCGTCCGATGCTCAAGACAGAGGGAACCAAGAGGAAGATGGCTCTTCCGGTGATTAGGAGATATGAAGATGCAGGAGTACGGGTTTGTCCAAACTGCCAGTGGCTAATCGAGCCACTGGCAGTTCTTTTATATTCACCCGTCGGAATGCAGTAATAAATCACATTCCCCTAGCCCATAGCTCTCCCCGAGACAAAACTTCTTGAGATGAGCAGGCCCCTGTATACCGAGGAGGAAAAAGAGAGGATACAGCCGAGAGACTCGAATGAGGAAAATTACCGGTCGGTATTCCGCCGGGACTATGCTCGTCTTCTCCATTCGCCGAGCTTCCGCCGATTAGATGGGAAAACGCAACTCTTCCCTGATCACGAGTCTGATTTCTTCCGCAACCGGCTGACACATAGCCTTGAAGTTGCTCAGGTTGCCAAGTCAATAGCGATACGTTTCAACGCTACAGGGGATTTAGATGACGACATCAATACTGATCTCGTCGAGTTTGCTGCGCTTGCCCATGATATTGGACATCCTCCTTTCGGTCACAACGGGGAAGAGGCACTTGACGAGTGCATGCTCGATGCTGGAGGATTCGAGGGCAATGCTCAAACTTTACGCATCATAGCCCGACTCGAAAAGAAAAAGTATCGCACGCCCCCAGGTAAACTTGGCATCGACGACAACGGCAACGACCAGCGACTAGGATTGAATTTGACGTACCGTTCGCTTGCATCCGTTCTGAAATATGATCGGCAGATCCCACGACATCGGCGCGAACGGACTGGCACGGAGAAGGGATTTTACTGCACCTCCCAAAACCTCGTCGACAAAATAAAAAGCCGAGTGACAGGTGATAGACAGCTCTCGGATTTCAAGACGGTCGAGTGTAGCATCATGGACATTGCCGATGACATTGCCTATTCGACCTATGATTTGGAGGATGCGTTTCAGGCTGGATTCTTACAACCGATGGATTTGCTTGGCATTGATCCTGATACAGCCGAAGAGGTAGCAGAGGAGGTTGAAGGCACTATGGAAGAAGAGGAGCAAAACATCCGGGAAGCTGGGTTTCCAGATGAAGCCGACAAGTATGTTGAGTGCATCGGAGACAATGGCTACGACTCGGACCGCATTCGGGAGATCATGTTCGACATCTTTCGCGATCACGTCATCTCAGAGGTCGAGTCCTCATCCGAACCCTCTTCTGTTTCTTCTCAGACTCCTGGACCTGATGACTCGACATCAGAAAATGCCGAGGAGCCGGAGGATTTAACCCCAAAGGAGATGATAGAACTCCTCGGTTCCCCGGACTATCAGGTCAGTAAAGGCTCTCTCTTCTACCGCGAGGCCAAGGACGTAGCGAAACAGTCATTTCGCCGTGAGAAGTTCACGTCAGACCTCATTGGGCAGTTCATCCAGTCGACACATCTTTTGGTCAATGAAGACATACCTGCTCTTTCTCGTGCGTACGTAGATCCGACTTATCGCGAGCGGATAGAGACGCTGAAGCATTTCACTTTCATCTCGCAGATTCAATCGGCCCGCTTGCAAGTAGTAGAATACCGTGGGAAGGACATCGTCAAGCAAATTTTTGACGCACTCAATAAACCTGGTGGCGAGCGACTTCTACCAGATGACTACCGGTTGATTCATGACCGTGCCAAGGACGAACTCAAGAAGCGCACGATCTGCGACTTTGTCGCCGGTATGACCGACCGCTACGCCCTCGACTACTACGCCCGTATCACCTCGGGCGACGAACAGACGATCTTCAAGCCGTACTGATAATCTGAAAGCCTGGAGCGTTGGCCTATGGAGAAGGAAAGGAAAGCACTAATTTCAAAGCCCGATGTCCTAAGCGGGATTGTTCTGAAAGGTCCCCGCTTCCTCGACGTACTGGTTGAAAGTTTCCCAGGCGGCGTGGCCGGAGTGCTCTTTAACGCGCCGCTCGGCTTTCCCGGCGGGGACCGCCTACATAATGAAGCCCCCCGGTAGAGAGTGGGCCGAGTACGCCTTTGGATCGAGTCCGGTTTCGCTTCTCTGTAGCACGAAAAGTATTGGATAACCACATTAACGGGAAAACTCCATGGCAAGCATCTTTACGGCACTTACCGTCCACTTTTGTGTGGATATTACAGAAAGGCCGAACATGCTCTCCAGGGAACTCTGTCGAGAGTCGAGGAGTCCGCGTTGTGGAAGAACAAGCGGTTCCTGCTCGCTTGAATTGCAGCGAAGAAGCAATTCAGGCGGTTATTGAAGCTACTCTTTGTCTTGCTCGAACAGAGCCTGAACTTTTTCCTCAAACTCCTCCTCTCGGAGGAGGCCCTGGTCACGAAGATTAGCTAGCTGGTCGTACTGCTCCTGCCGTTCCGGGGCCAAATCGTCCGGTTCGCGTTCGGACTCCTCCGAGATCAGCACATTAAGTTCCAGTTCGGGACACTCTTTGGCAATGGCCTCTGCGTAATCGATCGCGCCAGCCTGCACATGGGCCTGCACCAGCGAGTAGACACCCTCGGCGGCAGCCTTCACGTCAAAAGGGTGCTGTGTGAGGCTCTGGCGAAGGAGGGGGCGCGGCTCGTCGGTGTGTTCTAATAAGGTCTCGCGCCAGGTGGTGAGGAAGTCCGTCCAGCCGTCGTGGGGCAACTCAATCTGAGGCATATGTTGAGCAAATGAATCTGCCTGCCCTGCCTCGGCCTGCTGTTCAGCAATTTCTCTGATGGCAGCGACCCTCTTAGAAAGGTCGGCAATGGAGACGGCAACATCGATTGCAAAATCGACACCTCCAGAACGACTGATCGTGGAGCTAAGGCCGAGGAGTAGCTCGGTGCGACTCGGATCATGATCAACCGCTCGGGCAGTGTCAAATGCCCGCTCAAAGATGGCTCGTGCTCGTTTAGATTCACCAAAGTCAGCAACAAGTGCGGCAAGGCCGGAGAGGGCCCAGGCGCGATCACCTTCATCGTCGATCGCCTGGACAGTCTCAAGGGCCTGTTCAAAGTCTCCGTCGTTGGCGATAACGGAGTCGATCGAGGTAAAAGCCCTCCCACGATTATCGGAGAAGATCCTGACGTGGTCGTCGAAGGAGACTTTAGTACGGCCGTTCTCGTTGTCGATCTCCAATGCTGCGCCGAAGGCCTGCTCGAAGATCGACCTTGCGGATTCGGTTTCTCCGAGATCGGTGAGAAGGGAATGGACCGAAGAGAAAACCTCGGCGCGCCTTAAGTTTGAGTCAATATCCTGTGTGGTGTAGAGGACCTGTTCCAAAGTAGCCAATGCCTCTTCGGTTTCACCGTGGTTGGTGAAGACGGAGGCGAAGCTGAGCAGAACCTCAGCGTGTCTCCGGTCGTCATCAATCAATTCTGCGGCAGTGCGGACCCGTGTGGAGATCGTCTTTGCACATTTGATATCTCTGGTTTCAGTAAGGACGGAAGCAAGGTCGAATAGAGCATCGGCGCATCTCCAGTCATCATTGATCTCCTGGAAGGCATCGAGGACTCTTTCGAAAAGCGGCAGGGTTTGTTCGATAGCACCGGCCTCGATAAGGGCAGAGGCCACGCCGGAAAGGGCCTTAGCGCGATAGGGCTCGTAGTCGATTGCTCGGACCTCGTCAAGGGCCTGCTCGAAAAGCGGCAGGGTTTGTTCGATAGCGCTTGCCTCGGCAAGGGCAGAGGCCACGCCGGAAAGGGCCTCGTAGCGGTTGTATTCGCTATCGATTGCGCGGGTCTCGTCAAGGATCTGCTTGAAGAGCGGTAGGGTCTGCTCGACAGTACCAGCCTCGGCAAGGGCAGCGGTGAGGTCGGAGAGAGCCTCGGCGCGGCGTCTGTTTGAGTCGATCGAGCTCGAAACGTCGAGGGCTCGACTGAAGGTAGCGCGCGCCTGCTCGATATGACCTGCCTCAGTGAGAGCGGATGCCAGGTCGGTGAGGACCTCGGCGCGGTGGTAGCCGTCGCCGATTGATCGAGCAGTATAAAGAGCTCGGTCAAAGGAGCCGGTCTCGGCGAGGGCTGAAGTCAAATTTGAGAGTGCTTGGGCGCGTTCGTTAAAAACTGAGTCGTCGTCAATCGATAGGGCGGTGTCGAGAGCTTGGTCGAAGGTATCGGTTGCCTGCGCATGTTGGCCTTCCTCGGCCAAGACTGAGGCTAAGTCGGAAAGGACCTCCACGCGTGTGCGCCTATGGTCTATGGAGCAGGCAACGTCGAGGGCTCGGTCAAAGGTAGCGGTTGCCTGTTCGCGCTGGCCGGTCTCGATAAGGAAAGAGCCAAGACTGGAGAGAGCGGCAACAAATTTAGTGTTCGACTCGATTGTCTGGGCAACCCGGCGGACTTCTTTTGCCTGCACTGTCAGGTAAGGGGTACTACCCCTGCTTTTGATACGGCTCAGCAGTGCTTCAGTGAGTCCTTTCGAATCTGAGGTTCGGAGCAGCAGGCTCGTCAAATCGACCGAGGGAAATACCGCGGCTACTTGATCCGCCCACCAAATAATAAGCTCTTTGTTAAAAAACTTGTCCCAGTCGACCGCATTAGTGCCCGGCGCAACCTGCTCATCCACTGCGTCGAGCACCTGCTGCACCTTCTCTGAAGAGCGCTCCTCTTCGGGCCAATCGGCCTGTCGGTTCACCTCAATCCAGATCAGCTGTAGGGCCGCCAGAAAGTACTTCTCCTCGCCCAAAACTTCTATCCTTTGGAGCGCAACCTCCATTCGTCCTTTTTCTGCCCACCGGAAGGCCTGCGTGACGCGTTCCTTCGCCTCCCGGGCTACACGTCCTGCATCCAATGCCAGGCGGCAGAGCCGGGCGTCATCGTCGGGCGTTTTCCCATTCCGTCCTACGTAGGCCTCCAGCCCCACCTCGTAGGAGGCAAACGTTGCCTCATACTGTTTGAAGGTCTGAACCTGTTTTTCCTGGAATCTATCACCAGCAAGTAGATCGTACAGGTCGGCGTGGCGGCCGGCATCACGCTGGTGGACCGCACCGTAGCGCAGAGCATACCGTCGAGCCGTTTCATTTTTTCGTTCTCCCCACTTGGCCGTCTTCTCTGCTAGCCTCTCCTGCATCTTCTCACAGGTGCCCTCGTGCTTTTCCCGAAGCCACTCCCGAAGACTCTCATGAAAGAGCTGCACGGCCTTCCGAGAAAAGGCGTCTTCAGGGGTATCTTCCGCCGGGTAGAGCGCCTCCGGACTCGCCTCGTGGAGCAGTTCCATCGCCTCTCGCACCGCCGAACTCGCCTGCATCGGATTGACCTCCAGGTAGTCTGCAATCGCCTCCTCTGTCAGCGGCGTCTTCGTCTCTGCCAGGAGGTGAAGTAGGCCAAGAACGGTTTGATTCTCACCGTCCTTCGTGACCCGCCGTACCGCCTCTTCGTAAAGCTTTCCGATCTTCTCAGGCAGGGCATCGATGTCCCCCACTTCGATCTTGCCCTGAACGAGTTCCTCCACTAGAAGGGTCAGGTAGAGTGGGTTGCCCTCCGACCTTTCAGCCACCGCCTCCACATAGTCCTCGTCAAAGGCCGGGTCGTACTTGTTTGCACCTTCGTAGAGAATCGCCCGCACCTCGCGCTTGCCAAGCGGCCCCACCGTCATCTTCGAGCGTGTCTCCCGCCTGCGCCCCTCATAGAACTCTTTTGCTTCGGGCGTTTCCCTGCTCGATATGATAACTGGGAGCCAGGACCTCGATTCAGGGATGTACCGGCCCAACTCCGGCGCCTCGTCGAGACCGTCCACCAGGAGAAGGGTTCGCTTCGGGTTGTCCTCACCAGTCTTTCCCTCTATGGCTTCCAGGCGAGCGGAGAGCTGCTCCTGTAGCTCGACCGGCTCACTACCAATACCGTGTCCGTCTAACCCGTAGCGCTCATCGAGGTGGCGACACAGGTACCGAAGAAACCGAACCGGGTCGTTCTTTCCTTCCGACCAACGAATGAAAAACTCGATCACAGGCGGCGGATCGATCGGGGTGCCGTTCTCACCTGTCAGGATCTGCCCGTCGGCATCGATGCCCGCTTCGATCTCACGGACCACCTGGGCGAGGAGGGCGCTTTTCCCGATGCCAGGCGCCCCGAAGACCATCAAGGTACCCTCCCCACCCGCGGCAAAGCCTCGTAGATGCGCCCGTACCTCGTGCCGTCCCTTAAACGCCTCAGTCAGGACTGCCATCTCGTGGGTAAAGCTTTCCAGCTCGGTGGATACCTCCTCTCGCCAGGCCCGAAGAGGAAGCCGATTGAGAAACGGATCGTAGAGGTCCTCGTCCCGGCGGTGAACTGGCCCCTCGTAGTTGAGCTGGTAAACCGCTCGGTTCTTAAGGGCGTCGAAGAAGAAGAAGCGGAGTTCTCCAGCAGAGACGGCCCCGCCCGAATCAGCCTCCGCTTCGGCGGTGACGCCAAGGGGCCAGAGGTCAATCATGTCCCGCTCGGATTCATCTGGTAGAAGAGCAGCGGCATGACCTTCTGGCACGTCTGCTTTGATAGACTGGCGGTCGCCACCAACAAAAAGCTGAGCGTCTCCATACTTCCCTCGAGCTGCGAGTCCAATCTTCGTGAACAGCGGCGTGTGAACCAGCTCCTTCAAAACCGGGAGGTACTCTCCCACATCATTGAGACACTCCTCCGGTGGTGGCGTGGCCCCGTGCCCGTACTGGTTGCGGAAGCTAACGAGGTGATGCTCGTTTTCCAGATCGGTCAACCGCTCAAACCGGTCCCACGGGAGCGAAGGAGCAGCGTCTATTTCATCGAAGGCCCCGACCGCCTCCCTGAAGAATCTGTTCCATGTACCAAGTGACGGGGTCCGCAGGCTCTGAGCAAGTAGAACCTTAATCTGATTAGGAATGTCTCCAACCGTAAGTAGGTCGCTGAGGGCGAGGATAGTGTGCCATTTGACGGCCCACTCGACTGCGTCGATCAAACGGTGGACCTGCCGGAAGGGCTCTTCCCCGGTTTCCACGAGACGAATCAGGTGGTAGAGGGGACTAGGAAGTTCATTGTATTGGTCTTCAGAGAGGGGGCTGCCGTCCGGTTCCAACGGGCCCCATTTATCGGTCGGCTCGGGTGGTGCCTTCTGGGCGGCTTTGCCTATCAGGGTATTTTTTACGTCCTCAGCAACGCTGTCTGCCGCTCCTTCAGACAAGCCCGCCTCATGAGCTTTTTTCTTAAACTCGGATTTTATCTCTGGGAGACGCTTATTCCTGTATACCTCGTCGTGGAAGCGTACAGCGATTTCTTCAACTAACTCCGAAAAGCGATCGGAGGATAGGATTTGTTCGGCGAGGTCTTCTGCATTGGAAGCAGAAACGGACATAGGCAGAAACGAAACTTCAGCAAAAGAAATGCTGAGGAAAGGACAGCTCAAAACGTTCCTTCTGAGTCCAAGCGCTCGTTCTCTCTGGCCAGAAAAGAAATCGGACAGTTCGAAAACTAAGAGGCGAAGCACTGTCTGGCAAGATAGGAGCCTCTGGATCGAACGGAGGACAAAACCAACGGTAAAATGATCAAAGAAGCCGCGGGATGTTTTGTACGCCGACCAGAATGCGTCTGAGCTTATTCTTGCTCTTTCCACTGTCGACGTCGGCGCCCCAGTAAGTGCCGTATCACCAGTCGAACTTCACGATCGGATCCTCCGAAGCACAGAGCCAACAGGCAGGAGACGATTTTGCAGGTACGATTTAGAGCATGTACCGGTTGTGGAAGCGGTGTACTGCGAGCTGAGCCACCCTAAGGGCTAGGAGGGGGTCTACAACTGGATCAAGTCCTCCTCACCGTGGCTTAGCGCACGAGGCGTATGACCAAAAACGGAAACCAGATCTCAAACCGAGGCAGGTCCAGGGAACCTTCAAAGCTTAGGTTCGGGCAAACGGGATACCATACTGCTGGCCTTCCGAGAGGAGGAATAAGGGAATTCGCTCGCTGGCGACCTCTTACGATAGGCGATCCGAATCCTCAAGCGAAGAGGTCAGGTGCCAAGCAGATTCCGAGGAGTCAGAGTCCAATTCCCTCAGCGGGACTGTCCTGGAAAGTCCCTGCCTCCTCGACGTACTGGTTGAAGGTCTCCCACGAGGCGTGGCCGGAGTGCTCTTTCACGCGCCGCTCGGCCTTCCCGGCCCGGATTGCCTGCGTGATAAAGCCCGCCCGGAGAGAGTGGGCCGAGTACTCGTCTGGGTCCAGAGCTGCCCCCGACTTTTGTACCATGGTGAATGTTAGGCGGGGACATCTAAAGCGGCTCTTGAACGAGGATGCCTATTTGGCATAGGACCAAAGTCGAACTCAGATCATTTGAAAGATAAGAGTTAGAACCGGATTCGGAGAAATTAATACTGACTAGCACTTTATTCCTCCTCCTTCCAAGGGTAAGAGCCACAATACGACCGATCCAGTTCACAAGCCCGATCTACACTCCGGGTGGCCTTGTTTTCTCTTCCTGTCCTGTAAAGAGCAATTCCACGGTAGAACCAAGTCGCCCCTGCAGAGGAATCAGCTCGTAATGCCTGATCATAACTCTCGATAGCCTTTGGGAGGTTACCACGCTCCATCAACAGTATGCCACGATGAAACCAGATTTGAGCTTCGGAGGAATCGGATTCAAGAGCTCGATTCAAGCTCTCAATTGCCTCGTTTACACTGTCTTGTTTCGCCAAAGCGACACCTCGGTTGGCCAGCGCCTGTGTGTGGGTTGGATCCACCTCTATGGCCTGTTCATAGCTCTTTATAGCATCGGATATCTTACCCAATTCATCCAATGCAACTCCTCGATTGTACCATAACTCTGAATTAGAAGAATCAATTTTAAGGGCGTGATTAAAGTTTTCCAGTGCCTCTTTCAAATTCCCCAGCTTTCCTAGGACGATTCCCCGCTCAATCCAGGCCCTTTTATCGGAAGGGTCGAGTTCGATAGCCCGGCTGTAGCTTCTGATCGCCTCCTCTAATCTCCCTCGTTGTTGCAATGCATCACCAAGATTGCCCCAGGTTTTCACCTTGGTAGAGTCTAGATCAACAGCTTGATTATAGTTCTCGATTGCTTCCTCTAAGTGACCAGTTTTTTTCAGAGCGAGGCCTCGATTGGTCCAAGCCTTTTCAAAAGAAGAATCGATTTCGATTGCCTGATTGTAGCTCGCAATAGCTGCTTCTAATTTACCCTTCTCTTTCAATACGTTGCCACGATTTATCCACGCCTCTGCTAGCGTGGAGTCGGCCTCAATTGCTTGTTTGAAACTCCTGTTTGCTCGTTCAAGGCTATCCTGTTGAGCAAGTGTTAAACCTCGTCCGTTCCATGCTATTGCTGAGGAAGAGTCAATTTCAATAGCCCGGTTATAACTCGCCAAGGCAGTAGCGAGCTCACCTTGTTCTACTAGGATATTTCCCCTCTGTAGCCATGACTCCGTGTAGGAAGAGTCTGCTCGAATAGCCCTGTCGAAGCTTTCGAATGCTTTCCTAAGGTTTCCGCGATTCTTATACGCCTCCCCGCGACCATACCATGCCCGTACATTTAAGGAGTCATACTTGATAGCTTGATTGTAGCTTCGGATCGCTTTTTCAAGGTTGTTGCCCCTTTTCAACGCGTCACCACGGTTGCTCCATGCCTTTACATTGGAGGAATCCGCCTCAATTGCGTGGTTGTAACTCTCGATGGCTAGCTGGATGCTGTCCTGCTTCTCCAGTGCGAAACCGTGGTTATTCCATGCCTTCGAAAGGACGGAGTCAATCCGAACGACATCAATGGCGTATTCGAAGCTTTCGGTTGCCTTTTCGAAGTTGTTTTGTCTCAAGAGCATGTCACCTCGACCTATCCACGCGGTCGCATAGCTAGAATCGATCTCGATAGCTTGATCGTAGCTCTCAATTGCTTTCGCGGGATTCCTCTCTTCAAGTGCAATACCCCGGTTTTGCCATGCCTTAGCTAATGACGGGTCGAGCGTAGTAGCCCGTTCATAGTTTTCGATGGCATTATCAATTTTTCCTTGCCTCCTCAACGCTACACCTCGGTTAGACCAAGCCTGAGCCAAGGAAGAATTTGCCTCGATGGCTTGGTTAAAGTTGTATATTGCTTCGTCAAGTTCATTACGCTCTAAAAGCACGACCCCCTTGTTAAACCAGGCCTCCGCCAAAGAGGAATCGATCTCGATTGCCCTTTCGTAGTAGCCGAACGCTTTCTTAGACTTCCCTTTCTCATTCAACGCTGCTCCTAAATTAATCCACGTCCAACCGTAGGAAGAGTCAGCTTCTATGGCTCGTTGATAGCTTTTAATAGCACCGTCTAAGTCACCTTCATTTTGTAAGGCAAGGCCCTTCATAAAATACTGGGGCAAGTACAGGGAGCCAGGGATGTCTTCCGGTCGCTCCCATTGTTCTAGAGCATCGTCATAGAAGCCGATAGCATCAACATATGCCCCCTGTCTAAAGCGTGCATAGCCCAAAGTGGCCAGTACTATGTGTTCGACCTTGTCCGCTATTTTCCACTCGAACTTTCTCGGAGTCGAGGTCGCATAGACACTTTCGCTCCTTTGGGGAATTTTGAGATTCTCAGGTTCCCCCACAATCTCAAACTGAAGAGTGGCCCTCGCACTATCAGGAGCGGTGCCAGTTCTATACCAACCCCAGAGAACAACATCTGCATCTTCAGCTTTCCCTATCTTCCGTGCTTTCTCTCTTCCTTCCTGCACAGTTATTGTGCGTCCCAATGCCAAAACCTTAATACTGTTTAGTTTGGTCGACCTACTTCTGAGCTGTGTCAGGATCGATTCCGTGACTCCATACTTTTCGTCAGGACCGTCGAGATTAGCTACAAGAATCCGAAATTCGTTCGAATCTGCATAATATTTACCTCTTAAGTGGCTAAAACCATTATACAAAGCGGCTATATTTATAGATACTAGAAAAACTGTAGCCATTATCCTATAAGTTGATTTGTACCTTGGGGATGACCCCTCAACACCTTCAATCCCTCTTCCGATAGGCCTTTTTGAAAGAATAACGTATAATAGGAACGCACATACCAATAGAAATGCTCCTCCTGCAAGTACCGCAACGGATAGGGTAGTGTCATCTTTTAGAGATTCCGAAATGCTAAGCACACCAGATAAAATTGGTATTGAGGCAACACCCCAATATACTATTTTCTTGACGTATCGTATAATTCGTGAAGACTCACCCCTATTAGCATCACTATTACTCATAATAATGTGTTAATAGATTACGTGACGAAACTCGCTCGCGTGGGGGGTGGGGTGAAATGATTCACAAGATCGCGGTTTGCAAGACGAAACCGACCAACTTAATTAGTTCTTAGACTTAAGAGGGGGTAACGTCACCATTATAGTTGACCTTCAACTTTTACGCTATGGACAACAAAAGAAGTAACAGCCACTTTTACCACACCATGGTGGAACGTAAACGAAGAGATTCCTTCTAAAGCCCAATCCCCTCGGCCGGATTGTCCTGAAAGGTCCCCGCTTCCTCAACGTACTGGTTGAACGTCTCCCACGATGCGTGGCCGGAGTGCTCCTTGACGCGCCGCTCGGCCTTGCCAGCGCGGATCGCCTGCGTGATGAAACCCGCCCGGAGGGAGTGGGCCGAGTAGGCCTCCGGGTCGAGGCCCGCGCTCTCGGCGTGTCGTTTTAAGACCGTAGAGACGTACTGAGCGGTCATCGCGCTCTCGCCGATCGACTCGCACCGGTAGAAGCGCCGGAAAATATCACCCTCAAACTGTCCATCCACCTCACGCTCGGCAGCTTGAAGCCACTGCCGGAGAGCGGTTACCGGGCAGGTTTCTTTGTTGGAGCCATAGGGGAGCCCCTTGACCAACCCGGAGCCCTCCTGGTCGCTCTTCGACCGGCGGACGTAGACGTTCACGCCCTCGCCCTCGACAAACTCGACATCGTCCGTGGTGAGGCCCACGAGCTCACTCCGCCGAAGCGCCCCGGTCCAGCCGACCAGGAGGAGCGCGCGGTCGCGAAGGGCGGTAAGTGTAAGGCGCCCAGTGGATCCGCCGTCAGAGCTGGAGTAACGGGGAAGGTGCTCAATAATGGACCTCAGGTCTTCGACCATAAGGGGCGGGGCGCCATCCTGCTGGCGGGTTTTCTCCCGGACGATCCCCTTCCAGATCTTTCGGAGCGGACCTTCGGCCACTGACGCCGGCGACTCGTAGCCTTCTTCTTTGTGGAGGGAGGCGATGGCCGCGAGACGGCGTTCCAGCGTCGCGAGGCTGAGGTCGTCAGCCCGGGCCCCGAGATAGAGTCCAATTGTCTTCGGGGTGGCCGGAAGCCACTCCCGCTCGTATTTTTTGCACCAGTGCCGAAAGTCCTCCAGATCGGCCGCGTAGGCCCGAATCGTATTCTCCGCCTGTGCCTGGGCGGCAAAGTCTTCCAGTCGGCCGAGACTCACCTGCAGCTCGCGTAGGCGCTCCGGATCCTCCAATGCCCTGCTTTCACCGCCGGGATCGCCCGCTTCAGCGTCTACCTCGGTTGACTCAGAGTCGCCATCCGAGCTTGTACCCGAACTGGAAGGGTTCTGTCCAATCTCAGAGAGGGGAGGCGGTGCCAATTCGCCCGGTCGATTCCCACCGGGTTCGTTACCAGCACTCTCTTGGCCGCCTTCGTGGTCATCAGTCTCCTGAGGTGAGTCGTCGGCTGGGGGACTTGCCTGGTCGGTCATAGGGGCAGTTGCGTCAGTGCTGGTGTGGCTCGGCTTCTACTGATGATTCGTCCCGAGACTAGCTCTCGGTCGAATTGGCTTCGGAGGAATCCCCAGAGGAGTCCTCATCGGTGAGATTGTCTCTCAAGGAGTCTGGGCGGCCGGGCAGGCGGGCCATTTCGAGGTTCGCCCGCGGCCAGGGAAGGTTGCTCGTCCATTGGAGTTGACCCTCGTCGTCGAAGTACTCCATGCGGCCGCCGGTTTGGACAGCAATGACCGGCGCATTGAAGTGCACGAACTGGGCACTGCTCATCGCGGCACCCGCGCCGGAGAGGCTCTCCGAGGACCAAACTACCCACGCGGCCCCACCCAAGGCGATCGATGGTTTGCCCTGGCGCCGGATCGTTTCCAATATGGGATTGGCGATCGTCGAGTCGGGCATTCGCCAATCGAGGACTTAATTATAAGGTATGCGTCCGGGACACCGGTGTCTTCAAGTCGGCCGCTCAACCACTATCAGGGTAGGTAATATTTTCCCGGATAACAACCGATAAGCTCGCCTTATCGGTCCTTATAATCTATGGCTGAGATTCGGTATCATGGCGGGGGTTTTGACGCAATGATTTCGATCAACATCTCGCAGGAGGACTACCCGCTAGGCGCTTCACCGACTTGATTAAGGTTAAGACCACACAAGTGTTTTGGAGCTCGCGAAGCTCCTTCCGCTCACCTGTGCAATGAAACCCTCGGCGCTTTTTCTCTCGTTCCGATCGGCTTGCTTCAGCCAGTTTCGAATGTTGTCTCGGTTGGTTTTCAAAGTGGAGGAATTTCCACCGTACTGGGCAACTCCAATGGGAGCAAAGGACGCTCCCGCTTCACGGCCAAGAAGTATCTGCGGCGAATCAATTGGCAGTGGATCGCCTTCATTTCAACACTGCACGCTGCGACTTAAGTGCTTCGAGACGACCAGAATGATGCAGAACCAGTTTCCTTGGCTCATACAGCCCAACGAAGAGGACTTTAACACGCTCTGGCAGGAAGGGACCTTTGTCTTTGACACCAATGTTCTTTTGGACCTGTATCGCAGGTCTCGGTCATTCAAAGAAGACTTTTTTAAGGTATTAGAGGCACTCGATGGACGAGTCTGGTTGCCCCATAAGGTTGCTGAGGAGTTCCTGCGAAATAGATCTGGACCTATTGCTTCACAACTGGGTGACCTAGATCTGGCTGAAGAGGCGGTCGAGGCCTGGTCTGAGAACCTTCAAAAACTGAGTAACCTACAAGACAAGCTCGAGGATATCGGGGATCGCAAGGGACCAATAGAACGAGAGGTCGACGATCTGCTCGGTGAAAGCGAACGTCTTCAGGAGGCCGTGGAGGAGTATAAGAATCAGGTTCTTAGATCAATTAATTCTCTCCGCGAAGAATTGCTTCCTTCAAGCCCGCGAGCGAGGAAGGATGAAGACGATACGCTGGCCAAGCTAGAAGAGATTTTTGAAGATCGGGTCGGTGAGCCATACGGTGAGGATGACCGGAATGAGATTTATGAGGAAGGAAACAGACGTTATTCCAAAAATATTCCACCCGGCTTTGGAGACGACAGCGAAGACAGAGAGTCCCGAAAATATGCTGATCTAGTAATCTGGAAGCAGATAATCGATTATGCTTCCGGTCATGATGTGGATGTTGTCTTCGTAACCAGAGATACGACAAAAGACGACTGGTGGGAAGAAAAAAGCGGTCGCACTATAGGACCTCATACCGAGCTTCGAAAGGAATTCTATCAGAAGACTGGATCCCTCTTTTGGATGTACCAAGGCCCGAGGTTCTTGAATATAGCGAAGGAAGAACTGGGTGTGGATGTGAAACCCACCTCAATTGAGGAGGCTCAGCATAAGGATATCTCCCAATCGGAGAATGAAATGCTGCAAAGAGCCGCCTCTAATTTCCAGTTGCATAGTACAATAGAGGAGATTCGAAGAGCTTTGGAGCGTGCTCACGAATCAGAATCTATGCCTTCTAGGGATCTCGTTGAAAGACTCCAGGATGTTATCGAAAGTCAGGAGAAAAGCTCCTCTCGTTTACACAAGAAGATTTCTCGAGCCATGAAAAGGGGACAGTCATCCCAGTTAGAACAATTGGTTCGTGCATTAGCTCACGCGCCCGTCGACCCCTCCCTCAAACGGCTAAAGGATCAACTCGAGATATATACAAAGAGCGGAGAAGAGCAGGAGAAAGAGTAAACTACCCCGCGCTTCCGCACGGGGCATTCTCTGATGACTTCGTGACTACGCCCTTATCGGTTGTTATATTTTAGGGGCGATTTGCAGGGTCGAAACGAGGACAACCTACTCGGTAAGGGTACTTCTCGTCATTTCGACCATCAACCGATCTTGTGGGAAAGTAAAAGCTGAAATGTCTCTTCTCATGATTCTCCCACCTACCACTATTAAGACAGGAACCGCGCAGTCGTAACTCTCGGACCGTTGTATCTTGCACATGTGAGTCCGGTCGGTGACGCTCGGTCGAGGTGACTTGTCCGGATGAGTGTGCCATTCGCCCAAGTAGTAGACGCCGTCATCCCAGAGCGCGTTAAGCCGCTCGCTGAGCCCTCTTTTGCCCCGCTCGAACCAATACCGCCCACCGGTTGAATCAGGTGGTGGACCTATGACCTTCGACACTTCCGCCACGCGGTTCGAATTGACGTACTGGCCTACGAGGATTCCACCCGTTTCGGCAGGAGCGGCCTCCTGTCCGAGCGACAATATCTTCCGTACTGGGCTGTCGAGGAGGCGTAAGCGGTACTGCCCATCCGGTGACCGAAAACTGATCGCGTCACTGTCAGAGTTACCCATGCTCTGGCAATCGCTCCTCTTCAAAGTAGTCGCTTAAAGATCCTACCTGGACGCCAAGACGGTCTTTCGTATGCTCGATAACCTTCAACCGTGGCTCCACCGCACCTGGACCTTTCTCTGAGGCTTCTTGAAGCTGCTGCTCCATCCACTTAAGTGCAGGGCTGATTAGGGCTGTGATATCGTCCTGCCGAGCCTCAAACACAGGGTGGTGGCACCCAGTCCCCTCCCAGGGGAGCTCCTTATCGGCTGACTCTTCCCCTTCCACGTAGTACCACGGTTCCATTCTTTCATCGAACGCATCTACCGGAAAGGAGCTAGCGAAAGCTGAGGAGACGTAGAGGCGGCGGGCTTGGGCGCTGATTGAAAGCGAGAAAAAGAGCTTCTTCTCCTCCCACTCGAAGCTTCGGAGCTGTCGTAGCGTCTCGGCTTCCGCGGTGCAGTCGATGACTATGTCGGCCTTCCGAACTTTCTTTTTCCAACGATCATTGCTGGGTGGAAAGTGCTGTGGACATCCATAAACCTCAACGTTCGGCGAGAGGCTCTCAAGTCGGGTGGCAAGAGCTTCGGCCTTGTTCTGGCCAACCTCATCAAGGGAAAGGGTATGACGCACCAGGTTTCCCGCCTCCAGCGTATCGCGGTCCATGACGAAAAGTTTGCGAGCTCGCCCTCGCACCAATAGTTCGCTGAGAGTACTCCCCAGCGCTCCCGCGCCGATAAGGAGGATGGTGTCAGTTGACAGGCTCTTGTTGAGCTTTCCGCGTGTGGAAACTTCCATCGGACTCCAGTTCCTTGAGCGAAGCCAGCAGATTGGGTCGTCGTCATTGGTCTGATAAGAACCTTCGCCGTTATCAAATTGGACGACCGCCCCCCACCAGTGCATCTGCTTCGGAGCTTCCCCAACCCGGTCTGGAATCGGAAAACCGACCAGAAGGATAAAGTTCTCTTTTCTCCTTGGAAGTACATTCCGCAAGTGTACGTCGAGGTTAACGTCTTGGTGGTTGCATACCGCTCGGAGCTCGCCCCAGGTCTTCGGCGGCCGCCACTTTTCGGTCACAGGCACCTCCGGAAGCCGGACCCACCTTCCAGTCACGTCTGCATTTGGCAGATCATCGATGTAGCCCCCCCAGGAGATACGCTTGACTGCGCTTCCCGCATTTGTGCGATATCGCCGTACAACCAAAAGGTTATTGCCCATAGCCCCGAAGGAGCATTGTCCCCCTTGGACTGCACCGTCCCACTCGTGGAGCCATCCTTCATTCTCGTGGAAAGCTACGGTAGGTTGCCAATGTAGAAACCTGTGTGAAACGGTTGGTCGAACAGGAAGCGTGAAGTGTTCGCCATCCTGGAGGAGCTTCCCCACCGAAGCGAGTTCGTACCAACGCAATGCACGTTGGACATACCACTTCAGCTGGCCGTGTCGATCCTTCGGTTCTTCCCCACCACCGAGGCGACCTAGATTGTGCCTCGGGTGGTTAAGGCACAGCCCTTCTTTCCTCCATGGTTTGCGCTCATCCAGAGAGGGACCGTAGACCATATGGGGATACGTACCTTCGATCCCATCCGTCTCCGCGGGATGGATCGACACGCTTCCCTCTGGGTACTTGGGGCTTGCCAGAACGTACGCATCTGTCGGAGAAGAAATTGGTCCCCCCTCCGGGACATCTGGATAGAGCTTCAACCTCAAGGCCCACCGATTGCGCCGGCTATGCCAGGTCCACTCTTCGGTGACTTTAACAGGGCCCAGATCTCGAAGCGACAGGGTACCTACATGCAGCGATGGTGGGAGGCTCGGCTCGGTCATGATCTACGCGAATTGCTCACGATCAGGGTCCGAAGGATCTGCGGGCGGTACGAAGCCACCGTTCGAATCGTCTTCGTCGTCACCATCTTCGTCATTCCCACCGGAACCGTCCTCTTCAGTCTCGTCGATAATTTCAGCGACAGGCCCCTGATTCTGAAGGAGTTCAATCCCACTCCGGGCGTCGCCGCGATTATGATAGCCCTCACTTGCTACAGCGATGATCTCGCTGTTGGGTGCCCGCAAGCGCCATCGATACTCCCCTTCGTCGTCCTGGTAGAGCTCAAACCAGGAATCGGACTCATGCTCCTTTGGGGACGGTGTCGTCAGGTCTTCCACTTCGGCGCCAGGAGCATACCCTTGAACTCGCTCTACCGCAGCGAGGCACTCGTCTAGTTCCTCGTAGCTTTCACCCGGCACTGCGATCTCTTCGCCGTTGCGGGCGATGAAGGTCCACCGGTACTCGTTGGCAGCGTCTTCGAAAATGCGAAACTTAGTATTTCTCATAGCTCCATATTTATTCACTGGATAAAATGCATCCGTTTTACCCAGTGCCAAAAAAAGTGTTTCGACACTCTCAGAGCACGCGCACCTGCCACTCTTGCCCCCCTGACGGACTGCTGACCTTTTCACGGCGAATGAGCCCCAGCTCGTCGAGACTACGGAGACGGTTGTTTGCGTTTTGAACAGACTGGCCGAGCCTAGAGGCCACCTCAGCTGTCGTCGCGGGAGCAGACTCCCTGACAACTTCGAATGTCTCCATCAGATGAGGTTTGACCTCGCCGATAGGTTTGATATCGGAAAGGGGATCGTCAGCGCTGCTAGCTACCAGCACAGCCATCCCCTCTTCGGAAAGCGCAGTCTCGATACCATCTAGGAAGTCGTCTTGCTCCTCAGATAGAAGGATGATGTGACGATCACCATACTCTCCAGAGCTCTGACGACGAAGAGGCGTTCGGACTGTTGGCTTCGAATACGAATAGCCGATGTACTCCAAGCCGCGGAGGTCGAGAGCTATGACTGCCTTCTCTGGCCGAGACCTGATGAATCGGTCAAGGTCAGGGCGATTGCGCTCTGCTTCCTCTACGTCGTGGAGTATTTCACTACCGAATTCTTCTCGGAAGCTAAAGGATTCTATGTCGGGTAAAACTGTTTTCATGTATCCAATGATACAGAGCAGAAGAACTGCTGTCAAGCGCTACTTGAGCTCCTCAGTAAGAATTCGGCACCATACGAGCGTTCCGGGGAAGAATTGTCGGAAATACCTGAATTTTACTTTGTCGAGAAGCTCAGCACATCCGTCATAGGAAACCAACTCAAAGTCGGCACCAAGCGCTTCGAGTGTGTTGACAGCCGATCTAAGGCCACCGCCGCGTTCCTGATCTCTATGTGTGAGACGGGATACTCCCTGTTCGACAACAGCCTTGATAGCTTCTCTGGAACTTCGGAATTCATGTGATGGGCTGGTGTTTAGGGAGCTTCGAATTCCCTCCCCAAGGTCTCCGATCGCAAGCTCAAGTCGGTCATTGTAGACCTGGACTTGAAGGGCACCGTAGTCCATTCCATCTTCGCCACCATTGCCCGTAGAAACCCTGGTGTGCTGTCGGACATTCATCAAGGCTTCACTGAGCACTGAAAATGGTTTCCTCCACTCCTCAACGTGTTCACTCAGGAATTTTCTGATGACCTCAGTCGCATCCTGAAGTTCCTGCTGATCCAAAACAATGAGTTCTGTAAACTCGACGGATGGATTCCGGACGTGATGATCCAGCGCGCTGAGATCCTCATAGACGCGAGCCTCCCTGTGGAGGCTTTCGAAGAGGTCTACACGGTGAAGGTAAGATAGGACGTTCTTGTCATTCGGAACCACTATCTCTGTTGAATACCCATTCCGTCCACGGTACTGAACAATGAGAGTGAGTGCCACGATCCCTGGTGGATACGCAAATTCCACGTGACTCAAGTCAACCTTCAAATGCTCCTCTTCGTGGCAGGCCTTCGCCAAGTCTTTCCATTGGTATACTCCAAAATGTGGGCTAGCGTCAATCGTCACTCCTATGGAGACGTGTTCATGGGAAGATGTTGAGTGGCCAAAATGCTAATTATGAGGGCCCCTTTGAATTTGAGCAGTTTGGCTAGGAAGTGTCTTCGTCAACATGGAATGGTGTTGTTTGTAACTGGAAACTCTACGCTGACTTCTCTGCTAGCACCTCATGTCCTTCCACCTCCGTCACAGGAACATCAGCCTCCTCGGCATGCCGATTAAAGTTTAGCTCTAACAACCGACGCAACACCGTCTTACGAGCCCGCTTGCTGATGGTGTACCGAATACGGTCGTCTTCGGGAAGGTAGTCGACTGCGTGGAAGTCGTGCTCGAGGTCGATGTCGTTCCAGCCGTAAGCGCCGAGGACCTGCCGGTCCATACGGGCGTGTAGATCACGCAGATTGACGATCTGGGAAGCGACGGCTTCTGCTACATCATCGGACAGATCGGACTGCGCAGCGGTGGCGACGGTCTCAGGACCAGCGTCAGGGTCGTGAAACAAGTTGTAGGTCTTGGTCAACCCAAGCTGCATTCGCTCCATGACGGCCTGCCGCTGCTCGTAATACGCCTGCCCAACCTCGGCCAGCGCCGTCTCCTCGTCCTTGTCGAGACGGGGGAAGGGAAAGGTTTCGAACACTTTGCTGGGCGTGTACCGCAGGTCGCCCTTTAGGGTCGATGCGTTCTTCCAGGCCCACTGCTCGTGAAGATTGGACTGGAGAATGGCGAAGTCGTCGTAACTGTCGAGGGCGAAGACCCCGTTCATGTGAGAGAAAACGATATCGTCCTCGTAGAAGACGAAAGACATGTACTTCGTGTTGAGCGCGTTGACCAGGACGCGGTCAAACGATTCGATCGTCCTGTACAGATTCATGCATGGCTCCGCGAAACGCCACCACCGCTTCCGGTATGCTTTACGATTGTTATCAGCTCTGTGTGGCTTGACCTTTTCTTCTACGATTTCAAAACATTCCGGATATTTCTTCGCTTCCGACTTCGGCCAGTCCCGAAAGTTAATCACCCACCGTGAGGGCTGTTGATAAGGATCACTGTTTAGATCGTCTCCGATAAGATAGGGGAAGAGAACGTCCCGCAGATCTGGATTCTTTTCCATAAGAACTTCTGCCTCTGCTTCAGAGAGCACGAATCCACTTCCGGACAGGACACTGCCAATGAAGCTGACTTCCGAATTCTCATCCAACTTCTCAGGGTCAGGCAGCGGCTCTTCATCGGATAGATAGCTGTTTATTTCGTCAACCTCGTCGCCGTCTAAAACGAAATCACCTTCATATTCCCCCTTTTGAATAGTCGTGAGCGTAACTTTCAGATTTGCTTTGCCGGGCCATTTCTTCGAGCGCTCCGCATAGTTTATCGTCCCCCCCTCATTAAGAATCACGGCAAGACCTCCCTCTCGTGTACTGCCCTGCGCGATGGTGTTGGTAGCAATACAGCCGAACCCACCTTCCGAATTCAAAATGTCGAAGATGCGGCGGAAGAAGTAGGCGACGAGATCTGTCGCACCAGCCGGTTCGTACTCGCTCTTGACGTAGGGAAGGAAGTCATCACCAAAAGTACTCTTGAGTTTTCGATTTCCGAGGAACGGTGGGTTTCCTAAGATCACGTCGAACCCGCCCTCAGCGAAGACCTCGGGGAACTCTAGAAACCAGTGGAAAAAGTTCTTCTCATCGCCCACCTTGCAGGCGGCCTCAACGTCCGGGCGGTCCGGCAGGGAACCGGAGCCGTGGAGAAGGCGGCGGAAGGTGCCGTCGGTCATCACCCGGTCTTTGTTCTCCTCAGTTTTCCGGATGAAGAAGGGCGCGACCTGAGCATCGGCGAGAGTCTTCAGGCGCGTCCACTCGTCGGTTTGGAAGCGGTCGAACGCCTCCTTCTTCTTGCGACGCTCATCTACGGTATCGTCAGGCATCGCCTCCAAGTCGTGGAAGCGGCGGGCGAGGCTCTGTAGTTCCTCGCTTACTTCATCTCCCAGTTCAAGCTGAAGACCGCTGGCCGAACGCTTCTCACGCTCCTCCTTGCTTTGCTTACGAAGCGTACGGAGAACGTCGTTATCGTCGCCCGTTACCTTGTAAAACGGATCATTCGGGATCCCCTCTCGGAAACTGTCGACGCGATCGACGCCAATGATGGCGTCACCGCACCTGACGCGGTGGTCGAGAAAGGTTAGAGGTTTGCCGGGGTCGTGTGCTTCCAGCCAGAGGGCAACCTTGCAGAGCTCGACGGCCATCGGATTTTTGTCGACGCCGTAGATGCAGCGGCTGATGACGTCCCGCTTTGCGGTGCGGAGCGCCTCGGGGCTCGGCTGATCTTCGCCGGTGCGCACCACGGCCAACTCGAACGCAATGCGCCGTGCGGCCGCCAGCAGGAAGTGTCCTGACCCACATGCCACGTCACACACAGAAAGTGACAGGAGCGCCTCTTCCCGTTCTTGCGGGTTATCTCCTGCAGCGTTAAGCTTCTTCTCCATGACGGGGACTAGGGCATTCTCAAGGAGCGGACGAACGAGTTCCTCAGGCGTGTAGTGACTCCCGGTGTCGTCGCGCTCTTCCCCTTCCTGAAAGCCAAACCCCCATCCTTTGCCGTGCTCTGGTGAGGCCCCTTCCTGCACAACCGGTTCGTACTCAAGCAGACCTTCGTACACTGACCCAAATTCCTCGACGTTCAGCGCAGCATAGTTCACCCGCGTCCACACGCCCTGCTCGTTCTTGAATCGGGTCAGCCTGCTGAGCGTGTGAAGGAGGGTGCGGTTGTCGAGGACTGCATCCGTTAATGCCCCCAGGGCGTCGGGGGCAAAAAGCTCCCCAGCAAGGGGAGCAATACCAACCTCGGCGCCTACATCCTCTCGTTCGAAGAGCCTAAATGTATTGAGGACACGGAGCCACAAGTCGTGCTTCCGCCCATCGGCAAGTCTTGACTGCTCAGCCAGCGGTCGCAGACGACTCACGGCGTACAACTCATCGTATACTTCCTGAGAGCTCATCCCGTCTCCGTGGTCGTCTCCTTTCTCGTCTGGAAATACCAGATCCCGCTCTTCAATGACAAAGAGGAATAGGAGACGGTAAACAAAGCGTAGAAGCTGGTTATAGAGCTCCAGCGCAGTAAGATCTCCCTCAGCCACGCGCTTTCGAAGATCGGCGTTGTCACGGGCCTGTAGGAGAGCATTTGCCATCTCCTGAATGCCAGTTTTAACCGCATCACTCAGCTTCCCCCGAATACGAGCACCTTGCTCCAACGCGTGCTGATGATAGCCTTCTATGATTGATTCGTCGGCCACCTCGGGACGCTCAGGCATGCGGCTCCGGTGGAGGAGCCGATAGAGGATGGCGAAGTCGGCATATACCTCGTCCTCCATCATCTGGACGAGATCAAACTCCAGGTACGTCAGGCGCGTCAGTCGCGAGGAGTCGCGTAGAAGGCGCAGCTGGCGGCCATTTGTGACTAGAGCGTACAGATGAGATGTCAAATTGAGATACTCCTGCACCAGCGCGTGCGGCGAGAGACGAGGCCCGCTGGCCTCACGTCGTCGCTCCAAGCTATCAGAGTATCCCATCACGTGAACTGGGAAGCCGCCGATCGACTCGTCGCGGTGACTTAGGTCGTAAGTTTCTCCCTGGACGACAGCGGCTTTAGGCTGATAGGTTAGGTTGTAGCCCAACGTGTCCAGGAAGGGTAGAATCCAGAACTGGCGCGTCTCGGAAGTGGCGGTCGAATCCTCATCGAGGCGCTGGAGCTTGCTCTGAAAGACCTGCCATTGGTGCTTCGTCTCTCCCCAGGCCCGTGCAATTTCATCTTTGACCCTCCCTTCTATCCCAAAGCTTCCCGGCGTCTGATCCTGCGCCTCCTGCTCTAACCTTCCCAATAACTCGGCAGACAGAATATTTCCCTGAATCGTGATGGTTGGGTATTGCTTCATAGGAATGAGAGAATTGGAGAACGCAGCGATCTGTATGAACAGCAGTCAGTTAGGGACTCAAAAGAAGTTACATCTCGACCATGAGACCTCTTCGACGAACCCTTCACGGATCCTGTCACTGAGCCGGCGAGATTACTCTGGGAGAAGAACGTATACCCCTAGCACATCGGGGGGCCACACGGGCTCGACCCCTTCATAGCTGGAGCCGCCGACGACCCTGCGATGCCGTTCATGAGCGTCGATCAGGGCCTGGGTGCGAGAACGAGTGATTGACTCCAGATCGTCTTTTGCGAACTGAAGATCTTCGATCTCTTCTTCCAAAAACTGACGCTGAGCATTCGAGCTTAGATTGGAAGACGGGACGAGATCCAGAAGAAGGTGACGTGCCTCTTCCTCAGACAGCTCTTCTCGGTCTTCGATAAGCCCGCGGTACCCCCAGGTCATCACCTCCTCGGCCACAATTTCTTCGGACTGCTGATCAGCACGAATGACATTGCGGATGCGAAAGAGAATGAGCGTCGTCTTAATGTCGACAGCTTCCGTCCGGATCACGGCAGCTCGGGAAGGGGCGTCTTCTGCATCAGGATCAAAGGCATTCCGCATGACGTGTTGGCACGCCTGCTCAACGAAGGCGTGATTGCGGCCAAGGTACGTGTAGCCGTCAGGAACGGGTGACTGAAAGGTGACATCTACCTGGTCACTATCAGGCAAGGTTTCGCGGAGCGCGGGGGGAAGTTGGTTCGGATATAGGCGGTAGCCAACGACTTCCTCCCCATTTCGGCGTGGGTCCATCTGGACTCCCTCATGTGCAGCGAATCGGCGCACGAATCGCTCTACAGCCTGAGGGCTTCCCAAGACGCGATCCGTCTCTTTCAGATCGGGTTCGATTTCTTCGGGTTGGATCCGATTCTGCGCAAAGATTCCCCGAGTGTTTGTCTCACGCTCCAGTGCTCGATCGAGAGCTTCATTTACTTCCGACTCTTTGTTTTGAACTGTCTGTGCTTCTAGGCCTAGCGTGAGTTGATCCTGTTTGGCTGCCGCCTCAGGATTCATCAGCACCGCCTGCGTTATCGCCTCGGTGATGGTCTGGCTGTCTTCGGGAAATGGAAGTGCAATGCCGGTTTCCTCGTGAATCTTACGGGTTTTGCGGAGGAGAACGCGGGTAATGACGCCGTCGATCGGGTTTTCCCCTACCATCAGCACAGTCTTTACTTGATCTGCGGCCTGGCCGTACCGATCCACCCTTCCCTCGCGCTGCTCAATGCGATTCGGGTTCCACGGCAGGTCGTAGTGAATCACAGCGGTGAAGTGCTCCTGCAAGTTGATCCCCTCACTCAGGCAATCGGTCGCAAATAGAACGCGCCGAGGGGCCTGTCCAATCGCTTCAACGCGATCTCTACGTTGATCATCGTTCAGTTCGCTTGTGACCGCCTCCACTGCGATTTTGGAGTAGGCGTCCTCCAGTACCGGTTTCAGACGCTCCTCCAGGTAGTTCGCTGTAGGAATATAGCGGCAAAAGACGATGGGCTGGTAGCCCGCCTCCAGGAGATCCTCCAATTGGGCACGGAGCTGCCGGAGTTTCCAGTCCCCATCGAACGTACGCAGATCTGAGAGCCGATCTGCAAAGGTTTGGAGCTGCTTGACCTCTATAGAGGCAAACTCGGCCGTTTCTGTAAGCTCGGTAGGCGTGGTGTCGGCATGATTCTCATCAGTGTCGAAAAGTACGTCAGCAGCCGCATCATCGTCCACCTCAGCGTCCTCAGCCACCTTCTCAGCCCGGTTGCGGAGCATCATTTCTCCTGAAGCGGGGCTGGAAATTACGCCTCGAAGGATGGCCAGAGCGGTCCAGTAGCGCATATGGGACTCAGACCCGTTCTCAACGCCGGCGTATCCTCGGGCGAAGCGAAGCACATCGTCGAAGAGCTCCTGATAACCGGGCGACAAGGGGTACTGGGTCTCCTCAGCGATGCGATCAGGAAAGTCAGTATGCTCCATCCATTCGACAATGTCACGCCTGCGACGCTGTACTACATGTTTGGCAACGCGCTCACGGGTCTGTCGAGGAGCATCTGCCAGCACGACATCTTCGAAGTCCGAATCCAAAAAGGCTAGTAGCGACTGAAACGACTCCTCGATGCCGCTATGAGGTGTCGCCGTCAGCAAGAGCAAGTGCTGCTGTGCTTTCTGGGCGATTTTATGCACGAGGAAGTGCCGCTGCTGCTGGCGGTGCGACGTGGCGCCGCGAGGCAACGTGCAGGTATGTGCCTCGTCTACCACTACCATCTCGGGGCATTCCGCCAGAAACAACTGCCGACGGCGCTCAGACTTGATGTAGTCAATCGAGATAATTTGAAAGGGATAGTGACGAAAAACGCTCTCGTCCCCTTGAATCCGTCGGTCGAGCCGTGCTGCAGTGTCGGTTCGAATCACCTCCACGTCCTCAAACCCAAATTTCTCGCGGGCCTCCTTCTCCCACTGATCACACAGGTGTGCTGGGCAAACAACGGCGAAGCGCTCAATCAGGCCGCGATCAACCATCTCGCGAACGATCAGTAGCGCCTCGATAGTCTTACCTACACCCACGTCATCGGCAATGAGCAGACGAACGATCTCCTGGCGCAGGGCCATTATAAGTGGCACCACCTGATAAGGGCGCGGGCGCACCGAGAGGCGCCCGAATGACCGGAACGGACCTGCTCCACTACGAAGGCCGAGCCGCGCAGCGTCGTACAGTAGCTGAGCCGAGTCGAAATCGGCCAGATCAGCAGCGCTGGGCATCGGAAACTCGGCAGGCTCGGGAGTTTCATTAGGAAGAGCCAGTGGCAGGTACACGCCAGTGCTTTCCAGTTCGTGTCCCCCGAGTGGCTTAATCCGGAGCACGTCCGGATCCGACGACGGCATTACAATCCATTCCCGGTCGCGAAGTCGAACGAGTGCGCCAGGATTGAATGTCTGAGACATATGAAAGAAGCAGTTCGGACAGAAGTGAGATAACAAACAATAGAGACAAGGGACTGGACTATCGGACAGAACGGAAAATATCCCCGTTCTCGTCGAGAAGAGTATCCAGAGGCTCTGAGTAGTGGTACTCGATTACGCGATAGCCATGAGCGCGAAGCTTCCGACGAACGTTCTCATCGTGCTTCTTCACTTCGGAGTCATCATGAGGTGACCCGTCAACGAAGACAGCGGCCCGTTCCTCCTCGTAGTAGAAGTCCGGCTGTACGTATAGCTCTGGCGGCGTCCACTGCGCATAGTCGGGAAGCCGAAGGTTTCGTTCGTACAGGCGCTCCAGAAAGTCGTCTTCCAGCGTTGAGTTCGGGTCCGTTTGCTGAAGAAGGCGCTGATACTGTTCATCGTAGTCTTCTCCAGTTGCTGACTTTGATTCGAGATCGCATGCCAGTAGCATCTCCAACGCCCCACGAATCAGCCTGCGGTCTATGCGCTCGTGATGGTACTGGTTGTAATAGCTCAGAAGATCGTCATACGAGGCTTTCGGCTTGCTAGCTTCCTCCTCCGGATCCTCGTTGAAATGACATAGATCATACGCCACCTCAACTACCTGCCGAAACCGTTCCGGCGCCTCCACAATCTGCGACAGAATACCCAAGCTTCCCTCTGCTGCCTCATAGATCATCAAGTTAGGTATGTCCTGCTCGCCCATGAGGGTGGATTGGATCTCGCCAGACTCCACCTGAAAGACTCGAATAATGGCCTGCTGCAGTGCGTACTGCAGGGTTAACACCCCGTCTTCGTCCAGGTCAAGAGCGCTCGATGGGTGTATGTACAATGCGTCAGCGACGTCGCTCGTGTACAGCTTCACCCGTTCCCAGTCCGGCACGTCGGGATCGCTCGGATCCATATCGGGACTCGGGGATCGCGCCCACGTGCCGGTAGAGGGATTCACCATGAAGCCCTCTTGATCGTAATAACGCCACCCTTGATTGACGAAGTAGAGCCGGGCGGTCGGCACGTACTTGACAGACAGAAGCGGTTCCCCATCCGAAGACAGGAGCAACTCCTGAACGTCGTCCATCGGCCCGTCGACACTGAAATAGGTGTCAATCTTGTATCCCTCCCGCGAACGCTCTTCCTCTTCGCATGTGATGTTCTCGCGCGGGTAGGTACGCACTTCCGAAAGCTCCAGCAGATTCGGAAAGCGTTCTCGATCGTTTTCGGTGTTGAGCGGAGTGTTCGTGAATGGGCAGTTTGTCCGATTCCTCTCCTCACCAGCGAGAAAATACCCAGAATGTTTGCTGACCTTTGCCTCAATCTGGCTCGTCTCTAGATCCAGGTTCTGAAGGCGATTAACCTCGAACTTTGAGCCGTTGTGATAAATGCGGTTGCGTGGCCCAAACTCACGAAGAGCAATCTCCCTTGGCCGCGAGATGTACTCGCCTCCCTCTCCTATCGGCATGTATGCCCGAATAGGCAGGCGTGTGAAGTTGTATCCGGGGAGGAAACCTTCCGACGCTAGATATCGAAATGGATAGAACTCGGAGTAGTAACGTGCACCGCGGGCTTCATTCTTTAGAAGCGCAATCTGCCGCCGGGCTTGCCTTTCTTCCCGTTCCGCTTCTTGGCGCTCGTCACTCGACGGGGTGAGCACCGGATCGTCCAGAACTTTCTGGGCTTCCTTCCGCTGCCGGACGGCTGACCGGTAAAGCGACCGCCAGCGATCCAGTGCCTTATCGAACTTGTTTGGCACCGCACGAACCGCGTCCTTGATCCATGTCTCGGTATACCAGGATCGGCCAATGCGTTCATGCAATCGGCCAAGTGTACTTCGAAACCGTTGGGCAATACGTTCTTGTTGATCAGGAGAAAGCTCCAACTCTTCTTTCACCTCTCTGCGAAGCGGCAAGTCTGGATCGTCGAGCTTTAGGAGGCTGCTGACAGCGTCCTGAAGCGCGCCAAGGCCTACCTCTGAGAGGTACAGTGCGTGGAGGTGTGAGCGAAGCAGTTCTTCGTTCTTGAGATCCAGTCGTGGGGGATTCACCACCCCGGCAACCATGTCCTTTTTGTTCTGAAAGAAGTGTCGGTCATGTGGAGAGCTATTCGAGCAGTACGTGACCGATAAAGCTGCTTGCCCTACTCGACCTGCTCGACCACTTCGCTGTGCGTAGTTCGCCGGATTGGGTGGTACATTGCGCATGTGTACCACTGCCAAGTCCTTTATATCAATGCCGAGTTCCATGGTCGGCGAACAGAAGAGAGCTTGCAACTGCCCTTCTCGAAAGTCTTCTTCTCGCTCCTGACGGTCGCTGTTCTGAATTTGGCCGGTGTGCTCTGCACCTGATAAACTTCCTTCGAAGTCGGAGTCTCTCGAGTAGACCTCTCGAAAATACTGGTTGGCTTCAGGCTCCGGCAGATTCTTTTTCGCCTGTAAACGCACATCGTCTCGGTAAGGCTGTATCTCCCGGTCCTCATTCGGCGCTTTCCACAGGAGCCGGTTGACCTGGAGGCGATAAAGAGGTATTTGCTCTCCTCTGTACTCCTTCTCGGTCCGACTCAAATACCCGAGACCAGTCAAGACCCCCAACAGGTCGTCCATAAACTGGTCATAGGCCGTACGATCAGAAAGGTGGAGTCCCAGCTCTTCGTGGCGGCGCAGATGTTTTCCTAAGGCGCTTCTATACCCGACGCTGGTAGAGGGCACGTCCCGCCGCTGGAAAGATTGCACATACGCATATTTCGGATGCTCAATCTCTTCTTCCTCGGAATCTAGTCCCCACCGCGCAGTCAGCCGGTCCCGGATGAGGTGACTGTTTGTATTGATATTTTGTGCTTGCAGGTCGACGTGGTCCAGGGCGTAGCTGGTGCGGAAGTAGTTCAGGATATCCTTCAGAAGGCCAAAGCGCACCTCTTGGCTCATGTCCCTTAGGGCATCCACTGTCTTCCATCCCTCATCTTGTCCCGCTATTTCGCTTAGGTTTTTGTACCCGATCTCCAGTAGCGCGCATTGCTCCAGGTTCGGAAGCACGATACGCCAGGATCTCCGGAGATCCTCCAATGCCCGATAGAAGATCATCTTCTTCAGTGCCTTCTGATTGTCGTTTCCAGACACCGAGAAGCCGGAGACGCTCATCGGATTACGCGCGTAATCAGACTCAGGTAGATCCAAAGCCTCAAACACGGCCTGTGCAAGACGATCACTTTCCAGAGTCTGATCAGGAGACGACTTTACCGCCTCGTAGATCGCTGACCTAAGTCGGATAACCTGATTAAAGTCGTTGAAGTGCCCAGCCTGAAGAGAGGCGTCTTGCCGGTTGTCTGTGAAGCTGAGCAACTTCCGAGCTTCCGGTTCAACATCGGCCGACTCTAGTTGCCGAACGATGGTGCGAGACAGAACGGACGTGGCCGTACTTCGGGCCTCACTGCCCAACTTTGCCAGCTTGGAGAATTCACTGGTTCGACTCTGGTTGTACATCACCCCCGCCGTTGGATCCAGCGGCAGTTTCGCTGGCACCCACCAACCTTCATAGGGAAAACCTGGACTCGGCTCGCTCGAAAAGTTCCCCTGAACGTCGAAATAGATCTTCTGTGGCACTCGATCCCTGCGGCTCTTCTTAATACTGGTAACCGTCCCGTCCGAACCGCGATTGAACCACGACTTGGGTAGTATGTCTTCCTGCTCTTCCTCTCTCCACACCGGCTCGTCTCCCATATCAAGTAACAAATAACCGCTTCTCCGGTCGACATCATCTGCCTCTTCCTGCTGGTGCACGTCGTGAAAGTCCCGTGGCACAAGTTGGTCGTCGTAATCCCGACGGGTAACGCATAAGAAGTCGTGTCCCGTCAACCGACTGAAAGCAACAGGGAAGATGGGCTTGTCTGTCTCATCCTCCCGAACAGTGTAGCCAGCATCCAGCGTAATCGTACGCTCCTCACGGCCCTCAAGGGTTACATAGACAGAACCTGTCTGAGCAATAAACTGGTGGAGCTTGAACGGCAGAAGAGGCTTTTCATTGCGCTCAGCCCGTTCTCGGTTTACGGTCTCAACCCACCGAAGAATATCGGTGAGGGCCTCTTTGCACTCCTCCTTGGCCAACCCTGTAACCTCGACCAGTTCTTCTGTGATCTCTGGAAGAGTGAGGGGCTCTCGGCGAACGAGAACATCGCCCTTGACATCGAGCCCAATCCGATGCTCTAACCACCTTGCTAATGGATTCTCACGCAAAGCCGCCTCACCAGCTGACGGTACGACGGGTGCCTGCACAGCCTCACGAAGCGTCGAGGCCTCCTCGTTTGGAGGTTCAAAATGGTTCGTGAGGGTTTCGCCAATGACGTGGTCCGACTCGAAGGACTGCCCAAAGATCTTTTCAGCCACCTCGGCAACCTGACGACGTTGCTCACTGAGCGACTCATCACCAGCCGCCATCGTAGCACTTGTGCCAATACAGACCAGTTCGTTCTCAGTATATTCCTGCAAGCGACGATTCAACAGGCCAACATCTGCACCTTGACGCCCCCGATAGGTGTGTAGCTCATCGTACACTAGATACTGCAAACCATCGCTGATGGAACCCCGAAGAGCCGCTTCCCTCTGCCGCGTCAGGATGAGCTCCATCATCATATAGTTCGTAAGCAGGATATGAGGCGGATTCTTCAGAATCCGCTCCCGCTCGCCCTGACCAGTTTGCCCGGTATATTGAGCAAATTGAACTGGAAACTGGCGTCCCGTTCTTGCCTCATAGGTTTCTTTAAACTCCTCAATAGCCTGTAGCTGAGAGTTGATGAGGGCGTTCATCGGGTAGATGATAATCGCCCGGATCCCTGGCCCGGTTTTGTCTCGGAAGACACTGTCGAAGATGGTCCCCAGATAGGTGAGTGATTTCCCCGAGCCGGTGCCAGAGGTAACTACAAAGTTCTCATCATTTGCGCCTAACCGCAGGGCCTCCTCCTGATGACGATAGAGCCGAAAGGGCTCATCTCTTTCCCGGTTGTAGAAGACGTCTGGTAATTCCGAATGCAGAACGCCTGCTTCGACCAAAGAGGAAGGCAGCCCTGCTGTCTCGTAGGCCGGATTGAACTGGACTAATGGCTCCGGCCAGAGCTTCTTGTCCTCATCCAGTGCACTCTCCACTTCCTTCCGAATTCGGCCATCACGAATGTCGATAAAGCTCTGAACGTAGCTCTTGTACTCCTCTACAACCTCGTCCTGAAAGGCAAAGATATCCATAGACGTGAGAGCGGAGACCTATACTGAGGCGCTGTGGGGCGGAATAGAGTCCGATCTGACCAGATAAGGAAAGACCGGAGCAGAAGAACTGCCGAGAGAATTATTCTCTCGAATCGATGTGTTTTCAAACTATGAAAAGGGGAGAGCGAAGACAATAGCATTAGTTAAGAGCGGGCAGTCCCTTCTCCCTGACGAGAGACATGTCGGAAACGTAGTCCGCAAACGGAGCAAGCGACCCGCCTGCACGCCGACACTGATCCAGGTGCCCCATAACCTGCAGCGATGCCCGGGCACGGGTGATGGCTACATTCAAAAGCTGATCGGTCGTCGCCACCCATCTCTCGGTGAACTCGTCAATCCCTGGAGCCACGACCGGAGAGAAGATCATGAGGTCTCGCTCGTCGCCCTGAAAGCGGTGGGCCGTCCCGATCGTCGGTCCTTCCACGTCTACCGGAGAACCGCTCGATTTCGATCGCAGATCATTCCACCAGGAAGTGCCCTGCATCCGGTCCTGTAGGCGATCGGCCTGCGCGCGAAACGGCGTCACCACACCCACATTGAGATCCGGTCGCCCGAGAAGTCCTTCCTCATGCCACTTGCCAAGAAGCCAGAGCACGCCTTGAATTTCCCGCTCGTTGTAGGCACTTCGGATGCCCTCGGGCACCTCTCCCCTGACATCGAACCACCGGACCCCTCTCCATTTTCCCGGAACGTCGAACGAGTCCTCACTTCTCATCTCCCGCAGCCGCTCCCCGTAGAAGCGGCTATTGGAGAAGCCGATAATCTCCGGGTGCGAGCGGTAGTGGTTGCGCAGTAGAATGGGCTTTTGCCTGCGGTCGTCCAAAGCCCGTTCGGCCAATCCATAAAGCGACTGGCGGACGTAGGACCACCGAGGCGTAAGATTGGAGGCGCTGCTCCGTTCGGCAATACGCTTCTCTTCCTCTTCCCGAATCGAGGTGATGTGCTGGAGCTGCTTCTCGTCGCCGATAACGCACGAGCGTTCGGCGCGGTAGAGAAGCGGGACGGCCGAGGCGATGTCGCACTGGCTGGCCTCATCTACAATCACAAGATCAAAGAGCCCGGGCCGGAGTGGAAGGGCGTTCCGAACAGAAAGGTTGGTAACCACCCACACCGGGAGGTGCCCAGCCAGCGAGGTAAGCGCCGATTCCAGGCGGTCGAGCGCCTTTTTATATCCGGATGGACTGGTATCGCGAACGCCCTGGAGAGCCTCGTAATAGTTTCGAACGCCCCGCTCTACGCTTGGTAGGTTCCGCGCGACTCGCCCGACCCACTCGTTTCTGATAAGCTTCTGATTCGCCTCTGTGAGCTCGCCTTTGAGCTCAGAGAGTCGCTCCTCGTATCCCTCAGCTCCTTTCAGAAGGTCTTCGAAAGCAGCGCGGGCTTTTCGCTCTTCTTCGCGGCGCTCGGTCCAGGCGCGGTAGTCCAACAGTTGGGATAGGATTCGAGACAACTCATCGAATCCATCGGCTCCGTAGGCCTCCACATATACATCCTCCTGAACAGACCGAGGCAGCGAACCAGTCAGTTCGTCGGCCTTCTCGCGAAGAGTCTCCAGCAGCCGACCTGCGAAGAAAAGCTGCTTCAGCCAAAGAAGAAGGCCCATCTTTTTCTCTCCGGCGAGCATCTGTACCCGATCGAGCGCGGAACGGAGCTCGCGAAGAGGAAGAGCGCTTGGATTAGGCGCGTCCGGCTCGGTCCATCTGTTCGGGAGCTCGTCTTCGGCCGCGCGGCGTTTCTCAACTGCTTCCCTGTAGGCCTGATGCCGCTTGTTCAACTCCTCAATCTGCTCTCGAACAGCCTCAATTTCCTCACGGAGAAGGCGTCCTCTCTTTTTCGAGAAACGCTCGGTCAGCTCCTCGCGCCGATCAGACAGTCTGCGTAGGCGATCCAAAAGCTCCTCCTTCGTGTCGTCCATTATTCGGCGGCTTCCCAGGCGGAGGACAAAGTCGTACTCCTCCCCTAAGATTGCCCGCATCCGCTCCCGGACGACATCGACGGCCTTGTTGTTTTTGCTGGCGAAGAGAACCGGTTCTCCATTCAGAGCCGCGTCGGCAAGCAGGTTCACAACAACCTGGGACTTGCCAGTCCCCGGCGGACCGGTCACGACGGAGAGCTCTTCGGTTAGCGCAGCCCGAGCGGCCTCTGCCTGCTCCTCGTTGAGACGAAGCACCTCCGCGGGTTCTCTTTCTAGTTTTCCACTTGACCCACGACTTGACTGGAAGTACGCCCCCAATGCCGACGAAGAGGACTTCCTCTGCAAAAACTCGTACTTTTGCAGGGCAGAGAGGTCGCGCTCAAGGTTGTAGGTGTAGGAGCTATAGGCACTCTGGAAGAGAATTGGAGAGGCGTAGACCCCGGTAGACGGCTGCCTTGGTAGGGAGTCCATTTCCCGTCGACTTAAAGAACCGGGTGCCTCGTCAAAGTACCCGAGCACAATCTCCAGCTTCTCTTCAAATGGGCCCGAGTGGTGTTCAATCCGATCCTGGATGTCAGCGATCTGCTCCGGATAGTAGCCCTCCTTTCGAAACAGATGGTGGTTCACGTACGGCGGTGTTTCCTCCCTCCGGCTCAAAGCAAGCCCGCCTCCTTCATTCTTCTCTACGCGAAGCTCAGTGAAGAAGAGCGGAGAGACGTTGCTCTCCCGGTCAACGTAGACGGGAAACCCGTAGAAAAGACGATCCTGACTCGTCGTGTTTGGCCCCTCGTCCTCGACCGCATCGCTCAGAAACTCCGATTGGGACTCCGTCAACCGCGGTAGACTCAACTGATCCAGGTCCTGGTGGAGAAACACCTCTCGCTCGAAGGCAGGGGCGATAAAAACGTATCCACGGCGTTTTGACCGGAGGCTCAGCCGTCGAAGGCCCTCTTCTTGAACGCAGCCAAGATAGAATTCGGAGAGATGTTTGAAGGACCTGGAGATGCTACCCATAACTGAAGAGAGACCTGAAATAGAAAGGACTTGACTGCGGGCCAACCACATTGGTGCCGATTTGGACCGTGCAAAACCTAGAGGGGCAGCGCGACAATTGCAGCAGCCAGCCGCCGCCCGATTGGCTCTTCTTGCTTGACCGACTGGGCGAGTTGCTGTAGGCTACTCGTTTCAATCTTATCCCGGTACCGGAGATGATCCTCCATATCTTTGAGACGGATCGGCTCCCGACTCTCCGTATTTCGCTTATACTGGACGTATCTCGGCTGCACGATCCCCAACCACCGGTCAGCCAAGTCGTGTAGGTCGGCCCAGGGCTTTTTATCCATCGTGAGAACGTCGCTCAAAAACTCGCTGGCTTGCTTCCGATTGGTCCCTTCGTCTGCGGTTGTCTTGTACCGGACGACCAGTTCCTTCAAGAGGTCTAGCCCATGTTGGGCCTTGTTGGAGAGAAGCTCCCGTTCATTTCGCCGAATTCGCCCGAGCATCTCTTCGAGCTCCTCTCCGACGCTTTCCCAAAGTGCTGGATCGCCTTGATTCGGCGCCCGGCGCGCCCTCGGCAGAAGCTTTCGGAGCCGCCGTGCGATCGGGCCAAGACGCGTTGTGACCCTCCACTCCGACTCCTCAAACCCGAGCCCAACAGCATCCTTTTCGCTTCCCTGGTGCAAGAGGACCCACCTGGGAGCGCGCCCCTCCCGACCGCGGAGACAGAAGAACCCCCAGCGTTTCTCGGATTCCATGATCGTGACCCGGCTCCATACCGCTTTGCTCGTTCCAGCGATGTGTTTGTAAACCTCTTTATCGATGAGCGGAGGGGTTCTGTGATCGGTCTCGTCACCGAGCCCTACCAGTCGCCGAACCGGCTGGAACGCGTCTTCAAGCCGCTCATCAGGCCCCTCGCGCTGGTGCGTCTCGTATTCCTCGATGAGCTCCTCCGCACTTGCGCGGCGAGACTGTTGCTCAGAAAAGAGACCGTCCTCTCCCTGGAGCGGCTCGGGGAGTTTAATGTTGTTTCCCATGAGCCGCTCGTTCACGTTGTAGCGTTCGATCAGGAGGTCTCGCCGTGCTGATTGGAAAGGACGGCTATCACTTGGCCACCATACCTCAATCTCATCGTGAGGGCTGTCCATACGGTCGATTCGGCCGACGCGCTGCTCGGCAATACGAATGACACTGGGCGTGTCCAAAAGGACGACCGAACCTGCTCGTTGCAGGTTGAGCCCCTCACTCATTGCGTCGCTACAGAGCGCTACGAGCCCGACCTCTCCTTCCCCATCTTCCCCGATGGTGGTCTGCGTCCCGCCTTCCAGACCAAGCCGCTTGATAATGGAGCGTTTCTTCCCAGCCGACAGGCTCCCATCGGCTACAACGACCTCCTGTCCCAGCTTACGGTTGCGAAGTTGATCACGAAGGTCGTACAGGGTGAGAGGGCGCGCCCCAAACGCGAGGAGGACGTCCTCTTCTCTCGCGATCTCCTGAATCTTCTGCGCACGGGCCTTCGCCCTGGCGTCGGAGAGCTGACTTGCCTTGTCCCCAATCTGCCGAAGGCGCTCTTTTTCTTTCTCAATTGTCTCTTCGAGCCCCGAAGTCAACCACTCCGGAAGGTCAATCTCCAGGTTGCTATTCTCCTCAGGCGGGTCCCGTCGAAGCTCCTCTACGGCACTCAAGCGATCGCCGCTCTCAGTTTTTAGGTCGGCTTCGAGGCCAAGGCGCCTCGACGCTTCGGCGGTCCCAAACACCACCTCCAAAAGAGCGGCACGCGAGGACTGCAGGGCGCTTCGCATTCCGTGGGCCGCCAGACCCTTCGCTCCCTTAATCTTTCGCTCCAGAAAGTCCTTCTCTCGCTCCTCGTCCCCAACAACCCAGAACGGGGCCTTAAATGTACGGAGCCAAGGAAGCCCCTTAAGATCTTCGGAGATCTGGTTGATCTCCCGAGCAATTTCCTTGTCTTTGTCAGTTTCTCCGGTGAGATAGGTCTTGCAAATGTGCTCGGGAAACCGGTGGACTGTACCATCCTCGGATCTGTAGCCATCTGTCTTCCGCTCGACGATCCGGTTCAGGTCCTGCTTTGTGCGGCGGATGGTACACTGCCGAACGATACGTCGAAGGGCCTGCTCGTCTTCGCCGGTCAGGTTCGTCTTTTTCCGAAGCTCCTTGTACGTCTGAAACTCCCGGTCCGACAGATTATCAAGCCCCAGAAGCTCAATCATCCGAAGCAGGTCGCTAGAGCCTCGATTTATGGGGGTGGCAGTCAGAAGAGAGATGTAATCCGGTGCACTCTCCTCTACTGCCTTGCTCCGCTCAGTGCCGGTAGAAAGGTAGTTGTGGGCCTCATCCAGAAAGAGGACATTACTTTGCCGCACCTGTCGGTGGATCTCCTCTTTCTGGTTTCCTTGCGACAGTTTTCCGTGGGAGATCGCCTCCACGGAGTTGGCCGAAGACTTTTGGATCTCCTCAGACCACTCGCCGGTGACGTTCGGCGGACACACGACTGTAGAATTCGTCCGATGGCCTTGTCCCTTTGACCAAAGACGATTGAGAAGCCCGTACAGCAGATGCGTCCCCACACGGGTCTTCCCCGATCCCGTCGCATCAGCTACGAGGACACTTCCCCGTGTATCCAGAATCCAGAGTCCCTGGGCAATGGCCTCCTCCTGATGGGGCCAAAGATTCTGATCTTGGAGAAGACGGAAGACTTCTGGATAGCGGTCAACCCAATCCCCCTCTAATACCTCAGCCGACGCGCGTGCGAGAGCTTCTTCCCACTGAACTGGCTGGAGAAGGTCCTCAAGCAAGCGCTTTATCTCTGAGGTGCACTCTCGGGCCTGCTCTTTGAACTGAGCCGCAACCTCACAGAGTTCTCCATAACGGGTGCTCCCACTTTCAAACCGGGCATTAGCCTCACGTTGCTTCCCGAACCCGTGTCTCGAGAAGTTACTCGATCCGACCACAGCCCCGTCCTCCCCGACATAGATCTTTGCGTGGAGATCCTCTCCAGCGTAGAAGCGGACCTTTCCCCTAGTCATTGCTTCAATCAAGCGGACAATGCCACCACCGGTCAAAACCGAGACGCCTTTTTCGAGCCAGTAGTCTCTGGCTTGCTCTTCAACCGGCTGGGTGCCGACGTACAGGGACCCCTCGCGGGTTGTCGGCTCACTTCCAAGCACGATGTCAATCGAACGGTCTCCAACCTCATTCTGACTGAAAAATGCAAGGAGGTGCTCAAGCGAGGTAAATGCCGTTACGATTGTAAACGAGGTTGAGGCCTCATAGCTTTCCGCCACTGTCTCCCCAACCTCTGTCCCGGCTTCGTTCAAGGGGAAACGCGTCTGTGGTGGCCAGGGCGACCTCGCCTCTCCCGTGTCGTCCTGACTGAAGTCGATTCTAATCTGAGATGGGCCTTCTCCTTCCTGGTCGTTTCGGGCGGTCATGTCAGCGGGTGTTGGAAGAAGTCGCTTGAGATGTGATCAAAAGCCGAACTGATTGGCTCTTGTAGAAAAGAATATGCTCTCAGTACCAGAGCTTGCTTGTGTAGGTGTTTCTCCCGTTGATGATTTCTCGTCTCCTGCCCTCCCTAGCGCCCGGCCCAAATTCCTTCCTGTTATCCTATAGCGGTCTCATCTACAACACGCCGGCGCTTCTCTTTCTGGGCCTATTATTTTGGAAACGCCCTCTATGGGGAGCGCTTCTGACTGCCCTTTCCTTCGGGCGAGTATTTCTTGGATGGGTGCCGTGGAGCATGCACATGATGATTGCCTGTTTTGCTCTCCTGGCCAGCAGGTCGAGGTGGATGCGTGTTCTGGCGGCCTTTCTTTTGGCGATGACAACGTATTACTACCTCGGGCGCTTTCAGGACGTCTGGGGCTGGCTGCTTAGCGGGGGGATGGGACTTTTGGCTGCTCTCCTGGATCACCTGTATCCGCTCCTGAGCCCCGGTTGAAAGTCCAGCACGGTTGATTCAGAACCTTAGAGTTGCTCCCGGATCTCTTCGAGCTCTTCTTCGAGCTCGCCGACCCGCTGGGTGAGCTCTTCAATCTTGGAAAGTGCCTCACTTAAAGTAGGGACGCTCACGCTTGCAGTCGGTCCTTCTTCAATCACCGATCGGATCTCCTCCGCAGCTTCGGAATCGGTGGCAATGGTTTCCGCCTCCTCTGTGACATGCCCCCTGCTCCGGAGCGCCGGATCAAACTCCTCAAAGGCAATCAGCTCCGCCGCCTTAAGGTAGCTCTTCTCCTCGAACCGGGAATGGAGCCACCATTCGATACGGGTGACCAGATCCGGGTTAAGCGAGGCGGCTGACGTTCCTGTAACCACGCTACTGTCCTGGCGGATGAAGTGCTGGCGGATCCGATTGCGGAGATTGCTGCTGATCCCAATGTAGGCGACGTGTCTCGACCGTCCGGTTCCCCCGTAGAGCGCGTAGAGGGCCGGGTCCGTCGGGAGGTCGCTGATGAAGGGAAACGCAGTCGTGATGGGCATCGGAACGGCTCCTAAAAGATATGTGATGGGACACTTCGGTAGTGGCTATTCCGCCTCAACCTGCTGCTCGGAATTCCTCTGATTCAGAAACTGAAGCTGCTCTCCGATTCCCAATCCTTCCATGGGTATAGATACGCGGGCGACCAGATCTTCAAGGGGACCAGTAAGGTACTCCCGGTACTTCAGCCCCGCAAGAATGACAACTTCGTCCTCGGGAGAAAGCACCTCGCCAAGCTCCTCAAGAACGCTGGAGGCCCACTCCTGACGCTCCTGGGCCGAGAAGTTGTTTAACGTTTCCTCATAGGGGGCAACCTCATCGGTAGGAGCCAAAACGCCGTGCTTCGCCGAAAGAATAAACCAGGAGTCGCACCGTTCCCGCGCATAAACCCGAGCCTTCTGAAACCAGGTAGAGTTATACAGGCGCCCCGCCGGCATCGGTCGATCACGTTTTGACTTGACGCAGGCTACAAGCGCAACGGTAGGCATAAGCAGCATTTCGCATTGTGCAAAACGGACGGAGGGAAGGCTTCTGTATGTCACATAATGAAGGTGCAGAAGAAAAGCGGCCTGCACTCGACCTTCCCTAATGACAAACCGACTGTTGCAATGACCCTTCCCAACGCCTCTACACTCGCCTGCCTCGGCGGAAAGGCCTACACCCGAAACCACCACAATGAGCATCAACACGTAGACGTGGTCACCGCAGCCAACCTCCTCGTGCTCCGAGCACTCGCTGAGGGGATCGACACCAGGGACCTCGACGAGATCGACATCTCATGCACCCCTTCAGAGATCTGCCTCAGTGCCTTTGGCTCGGAAGTCTCCGTCGAGATTACCAAGCGAGAAACCGAGCTTACATGCCCCTGGGACGGGACCTACGACCTGTTGGGCAGCGAGTAGCTTAGGCGGCCAGTAACATACCTCTCGCTCATTAACGGGGTTACCCTGACGAAGACCTTGCCTTCGGTCTTCGGTGTAAACTGCCACCGTTGGTGATCCAGCCGTACCAGTGAAACTCCTCAGGAAAACGCCAAGTCCACGGTCACCGGATAGTGGTCCGAGGCCTTCTTGAACGCGTCTCTGACCTCCACGAGGTCTCCGTTCTCCTCTTTATCGAACCGCTCGTTTTGGTAGGGGTGGAAGATCTCCCAGTCCGGATCGCTTTTCTGAGCCAGCCCGCGGCTTACCATGACGTAGTCGATCAAGGTGTTGAAGTACTTGCCCGTCTTCTCCTGGTAGAAGGCGGCCGTGGCCGGCGACCAGCCGTACTCCCCCCACTCTGGATCCGTAAACGGGTTGCGAAGAATCTTCGCCGGCTCCCCGACATCCCCCATGACGGTTTCCATGCTGCTTTGCCCGAAGCGCCGCTCGAAGTAGTCAAACCCGGGGCCGTCGTTGAAGTCGCCCATGACGACGACCTCGTCTCCCTGATTCAGGAATTCATCGACTCGGTACCGAATCCACTGCGCCTGGGCCAGAATCTTTCGCCGGTTGCGAAGCGAGGTCTTTCGGTGCTGTAACCGGTCGTAAGCATCGAAGATGCCCTTCGACTTTAGGTGAGCACTGATCGTTCGAAACTGAACGTTTTCTCCGTCCTCCTGCTTTAGGGTCACTTTCGCTTCGAAGGGTGGGCGGTAGAAATTGTGGATCTCGTTTACCTCGTTGTCCCGGATGTCGAACGTGTAGGCGCCGTCGAACCGTGGGGTCGGCTCCAAGCCCTCTCCATCCAGGATATCGGCAAGCTGGCCGACCTCTTCCTCCGGGTTCTCCACCTCTTCGCTCGTGGTAAGCGATTCGAGGGGCTGTCCTCCCGGTGCGTGTTGGACCGAGACGCGTTCCGGGTCAAACATGAGGCCAATCTCCTGGCTCCCGTTCGAGCGGAAGCCGGTCGCCGCCTCGCTGATTCGCAGGTCGAAGTAAGAGGCGAAGTTTTCGAGGGCCTCCACGGTGGAGCGTCCGGTCTTGGTCTTGTCCGGGCCCTCGATGACAGTGAGCAGGTCTGGATCGATGGTCTCCAGAACCGTCGCGATGGCCTCGGCGCGCTCGGCTTTGGTCGGGCCGTGACCGTTGGAGTCGGACTCGCTTAGGTCCAGTTCGTTCTCCTCGTCAAAGAGCCGGTTGAACCATTCGATGTTGTAAGTCGCAAGGCGAAAGGAATCGGACATGGCGAAATGAGCACCTAGACATGAGATTGCACGAATGAGGTGACGTTTTCATGAAAGGATAATTGAACCCTTTAGAGAACGTCAAAGGGCCTTCAGACATCTCACCGCACTTCGACTTGACACACACAACGAGCGCAATCTCTTCCTGAGATAGGATCGTGCTACTGGTATGGAGACCAACTGCAATAGGAGGCGTCCCAAACAAGCCCCCGACTCATTTTGCGAATCATCCTTGGCCAGAATTACCACCTGATTTCTGGTGCCCCACTTCTTAACTTGCGATCACAGCATCTGTGCCGAGGTTTCACGTCCATATGGAAGACGATTTGCTAAGTACGGCCGCCGAGGGTGTCTTCATCGAGGGGCCCGTCGCAACAGGAAAGACGAGCGCTGCTACCAATCATCTTCAGAACCTGCTTGACCGCGGCGTTCCGGCAGCAGAGATTCTCGTTCTTCTTCCCCAACGCGCCTTGGCCGAACCGTACCGCGAGGTAGCAAAAGAGCACGTCGGCGGGCGAGTTGACATCCTGACCATCTCCGGGATAGCCCGGCATATGATTCAGCGCTTCTGGCCGCTTGTGGCTAAAGAGGCTGGGTTTGATGAGCACCGCCCGCCGAACTTCCTCACGCTGGAAACGGCTCAGTACTTCATGTCACGAGTCGCGGACCCACTGATGGAGGAAGGCGCGTTCGCTGGACTCTCGATTCTGGAAAGTCGGCTGTACAGCCAGCTGATCGATAATCCTAGCAAGGCCGCACTCGTTGGCTTTCCTGTCTCAGAGATCGCTCCCAGGCTCAAAGACGCATGGATCGGAAGCTCCGAGCGAGAGAGCGTCTTCGACGATGTCCAGCGGGCAGCCGACGAGTACCTGAAGCTTTGCAGGAAGCACAACCTTTTAGATTACGGGATTCAACTCAAGGTATTTTGCAAACACCTCTGGACCGAGCCTGCATGCAGGACTTATCTGGAGAACACCTACCGGCATCTCATCGCCGACAACGTAGAAGAAGACGTGCCTGTCACCCATGACCTCCTACTCGAGTGGATCCCAGAGTTTGACTCTGCGCTCTTGATCTACGACGAAGGCGGCGGGTACCGAAAGTTTCTCGGGGCAGACCCGGAGTCAGCATACCGACTCAAGGACTGTTGTGAGCACCACGTTTCCCTCACAGGCGACGATTCTCTTGGAAAAGACGCCGCAGAGAACGAGCAGCCGGTGATCACCGATCTTGGGGAGCAGTTGACCGGTGCTCTTCACCCACATAAGGGGATGGCATCCCCCTCCGAGATTCGAGAGATGAGAGAGCAGCTAGACGTTCTCTACGAGGACACCTACCCGGAAATGCTCGAATCGGTTGCGGAGCAGATCCGGGACATGATCGGCGGGGGAACGCCTCCGGAAGACATTGTGGTTTTGGCGCCCTTTCTCTCCGATACGCTTCGCTACGAGCTCAGCAACACGCTCTCACGCCTGAACGTCCCCTACTCTCTTCGCCGCCCGTCCCGCCCCCTGAGCAAGGAGCCTGCGGTAAAGGCGCTTCTTGCCTTCGCCGCAGTAGCCCACCCGAGCTGGAAAGTGCGTCTAGGGATTCGCGACGTAGCGCAGGCCCTTTCGTTCTCCATCAAGGACCTCGACCCGATTCGAGCTCATCTTCTGGCCTCCTCAGTATTTGAGTCCGACGATGAGAGGCCCCGACTTCGCTCCTTCTCCGAGATTGGAGGACAGCGACAGGAACGGGTGACGTACAGGCTGGGCAAGCAGTACGATGCTATTCAGGACTGGATCACCCGCTACGTAAGCGGGGACTCCCAGCCTCTTGACCACTTCCTAAACCGCATCTTCGGGGAGCTCCTCTCTCAAGAGGGGTTTGGTTTCCACGACGACTTCGAGGCGGGAGCACTTGCCGAACGGCTCGTCGAATCCGCCCGGAAGTTTCGGCAGGTCATTGAAAGGACCGAGTTCGAAGAGACAATGGCCGTCGGCCGCTCGTATCTACAAACGGTCCGAAAAGGAGTCGCTGCCGCTCAATACGTACAGGACTGGGCCGACGATGATGAAGAGGGCGTTCTTTTGACCCCTGCCCACACGTTCTTGGTGCAAAACCGGAAGGCGCCGCATCAATTCTGGCTCGATGTCGGATCGACCGGATGGCATAGCCGAATCCGACAGCCACTTACACATCCCTACGTTCTCAGCCGGACCTGGGAAGAAGGCCAGAAGTGGACGGATTCAAAGGAAACAGAGGCAGGCCTCACGATGCTTGGGCGCCTGACGACCGGCCTTACGCGGCGGTGCACAGGCAAGGTACACCTCGCCATCTCCGGACGCGGACAAAACGGAGAGAAGGAGCGCGGATACCTCCTGAAAGCCTTCCAGCAGCTCTTTGGGCAGGCCCGGCGATAACCTTCCACTCTTCAAGCTCACCTCATTGCGCTGACCAGTAGATGGCAACGCCTCGCGAAAAGCAACAAGAAGTTCTCGACTACAAGGGCGGCACGATGGGCGTCTCGGCCGTACCGGGGAGCGGGAAGACCTGGACGCTGACCCGCCTGGCGGCCCGGCTCGTCACGGAGAAAGACCTAGACGCTCATCAGGAGGTCTTGGTCGTGACCCTCGTCAATTCCTCGGTCGACAACTTCTCCAACCGGATCGACAATCTGATCGAGGAGGAAGGACTTCTTCCAGACGTCGGATACCGGGTATGCACCCTTCACACCCTCGCTCACGAGATCGTGCGGGCCCGCCCGGACCTCGCCGGGCTTACCGAGGACTTTCACGTGATTGACGATCGCCGGTCCAGTGAGATTCTAAGCGACGTTGCATCAAGCTGGTACACGAGCCACCGGTCGGAGCTTACGGGCTACCTCGCCGATGACATCCGTTCGCACAAGCGGAAGGAGGTTCTAGCGTCGAAGCTGCCTACCCAACTGCGATACTTGGCCCAGCACGGAATCAAATACGCAAAGAGCCTTGGCCTCTCGGCGGAGGAGCTCAAAACTGAGCTGGCAGAGAGCGGGAAGGACTTCCGGCTCGCGGAGATGATTCAGTCCATCTACACGAGTTACCAGCAGGCCCTGGACGTCCGAAGTGCCGTCGACTTCGATGACCTGATTCGACATGCACTTTGGGTCTTGAAGACCGATGACGAGCTCCTTCACCGCCTTCGTGACCAGTGGCCGTACGTGTTGGAGGATGAGGCTCAGGACAGCAGCAAGATCCAGGAGCGCATCCTTCGCGCGCTGGTCGGAGAGGAGGGAAATTGGGTCCGCGTAGGAGACCCCAATCAGGCGATCTACGAGTCGTTTACGACCGCAGACCCGAACCTTCTGCGCGAGTTTGTCGATGAGGCTGATGAGAGCCCGAAGTTGGCCCGGTCCGGCCGCTCTCAGCCAAGCATCATCAAACTTGCCAATGGCACCATCTGGTGGTCGAAGAAAAACCACCCGAACCGGGAGGTTCGGGGTGCCCTAACCAAACCATACGTCCATCCAACCGATGAGGACGACCCTCAGCAGAATCCGCCGGACCGCCCAGACCGAATTGGTTTCGTAAACAGGGACTTCCAGGTGGAAGAGGAGATCGACTTGGTTGCCCGCTCTCTGAAGAAATGGACCGAGGAGAACCCCGACAAGACCGCCGCAATCCTGGTCCCAACGCGTAAAGTTGGGGTTCAGGCAATTAACTACTTCAAGGAAAAAGGGGTGCCGTACACGGATGCGCTACTCAAAACAACCACAGAAACGCGCAAGGCCGCCCAGCGCATAGAACGAGTCATCGAGTATTTGGCCGAACCGGACTCCGCAACTCGCCTCGCGAAGTGTTATCTTCAGTGGCGCTCTTCGCAGGTCGAAGACCCGAATCCAGACGCAATCAAGTCAACGGCCAGTCGCATCTCTGAGTGCGACCGAGTTGAGGACTACATCTGGCCCCAAGGAGATCGGAGCTGGCTTGCCTCAATTGAGTCGGACCTCAGCAACGACGAACTGCAACGACTGGAGGAGTTTCGCGATAAGGTTCGGTACTGGCTAGACCTTTCGGGTCTGCCCATTGGGCAGCTCGTGATGGCCCTTGGCCGGGACTTCTTTTCAGACCCGGACCAGCTTGCCCTCGTGCAGAAGTTTGCCGGTCTCCTTCGGCGCGCCAACTCCTACAATCAAGACTGGGGACTGCCTGAGCTATCAAGCGAGCTGGAGGTAATTGCGCAGAACCAGCGGAAGTTTGAAGGGGTCGGTGGCCAAGAGAGCGAATTCGACCCAGACGAGCATACGGGGGAGGTTACGATCTCTACGATGCACGGAGCAAAAGGCCTTGAGTGGGACAGAGTCCACCTTCTCGGCGTGAATGACTACCATTTTCCCTCTGGGGGAGCCCCGGGCAAGCTTCTCAATGAGAAGTGGTATATCCGCGACGATCTGAACCTTCAAGCAGAGACGCTGGCCCAGATCGACGCTCTTTCGGGAGAGAATACGTACTCAGAGGGAACGGCCACAATCGAAGCTCGCAACGAGTACGCCCGAGAGCGGATTCGGCTCTTCTACGTCTGCATCACTCGGGCCCGGGAGGAGCTGATGATTACGACAAACATTGGGCGCTTTGAGAATAACGCCCCCGCCCTGGTATTCAACAAAATGAGCGACTTCTACAATGAACACATCGACGAATAACAAGTCGCCAGGAGATCCGGCGGAGGGAAACTCGGCGGAGGCAGACGGCCCGCTTCTCCCAGAGGACTTCTCGTTTAGCCAGGGCAGCCTTCAAGACTTTCAGGACTGTCCTCGGCGGTTCCTTCTCCGCCACATTGAGAGGCGTCCGTACCCGGCCCCTGAAGCCGAGCCGATTCGGCTCAATGAGCTCCGCAAGGAGCGGGGCGTGCGGTTTCACGAGCTTCTTTGCCAGGAGCACAGTGGCGTTCCCCGTGAGGCTATCGGCCGCATGGCCGCCGGCGACGAAGAGCTTGAGACCTGGTGGGAACGGTATACGTACCGCGAGCCAGTGGGCGAAGCTGCCGAAACGTACGCTGAGCTTCCTCTGGAGGGAGAGGTCGGCGGATATCCGCTCATCGCAACGTTCGACCTCGTTGCCAAACGACCTGACGGCTCCTTTGAGATCTTCGACTGGAAAACGTCCAAACACCGACCGGGCCGCGACCGACTCGCGTCACGGCTTCAAACTACGGTTTATCCGTACCTTCTCGTTCAAGCGGGGAGCTGGCTGAATGGCGGCGAGTCGATTTCACCGGAAGACGTGCAAATGACTTACTGGTTTGCGCAGCACCCCGACGATCCCGTGACCTTCGAGTACAACGACTATCAAAAGCAGGTCGACGAAGATCACCTTACCGACCTCATCGGAAAGGTCCTTGCGCGAACGGAGCGTCCTCACTTTGAGAAGACCGATAACGAAGACCACTGCCGCTACTGCACCTACCGCTCGCACTGCGGGCGTGGCAACCAAGCAGGGAATATCGAGGACGGAGAAACGTACCTAGAGGAGGTAGAGTCCCTTGAGGCAAACCTCGAAGACGTCGAGGAGATCGAATTTTGAGCCTCGACGCAAAGCTTTAGACCCCAGCAAACTGCGGCAGACCTGTGGCCGAATGGATTCAGCCTCCTTCTCCTCCTGTTCCTGACGAGATCAAAACGCTCGTCGGCGGCAATGCCCTTGTGGCCCAGCTGCTGGCCCAGCGGGGCATTCAGTCCGTCGAGGAAGCCCGCCCGTTCTTGAATCCAGATTGCTACACCCCCTCCCCACCCGAAGCGCTCCCCGATCTCGAGGCTGGTGCGCGCCGGATCCAAGAGGCAATCGAAACCGGCCAACGGATTCTCGTTTGGGGAGACTTCGACGTAGATGGGCAAACGTCTACGGCCCTCCTCGTCGACGCATTGACCGAGCTTGGAGCCGACGTTTCCTATCACATTCCCCTTCGCGAGACTGAGTCTCACGGCGTCAATACAGAAAACCTCGCTCCTTATCTCGATGAGGGCATTGAGGTTGTTCTCACCTGCGATACCGGCATCTCCTCACACGAGGCCCTGGAACTTGCCGCAAGCCGCGGAGCAGACGTCGTTGTCACCGACCACCACGACCTTCCCGCGGAGCTGCCCCCAGCAAAGGCGCTTATCAATCCGAAGCGTCTGGAGAAAGACCACCCTCTCCGAACGCTGCCAGGGGTGGGGGTTGCCTACAAGTTTATCCAGGCACTCGCTGAAAACACGGACCTGGATCCTACAGACTACCTCGATCTGGTTGCTTTGGGAATTGTGGCGGACATTGCCCACCAGCGGAAGGACACTCGTTACCTCCTTCAACGGGGGCTAGAGAAGCTTCAGGAGACCCGGCGGCCGGGCCTAAGGGCCGTAATGCAGAACGCAAACGTCACCCCTGAGGCCGCCGATGAGGAAGACATCGGCTACCAGATCGGCCCTCGACTGAACGCTGTCGGCCGACTTGGAGACGCGAATATTTCTGTCCCTCTACTTACGACCGAAGACCCGGAGGAAGCTACGGAGATCGCCTCCCAACTCGAAGAACTGAACGACCGCCGCAGGCTTCTGACCGACCAGGTATTCGAGTCCGCCCGGCAGAAGATTCGGCGCAGCCCCCACCTTCTCCAGTATGCTGTCCTCCTTCTTTACGGCGAGCAGTGGCCTGCCGGCGTGATTGGGATCGTCGCTCATCGGCTGGTCGAAGAGTACCACAAGCCCGCCATTCTTCTTACCTCTGCGGATCAGAAAAGCGAGGGGCCTCCCCTGGCTCGCGGCTCGGCCCGCTCAATCGAGGACCTCGACATCTCCGGGGCGATCGGCGACCATGCTGACATCTTGGAGTCCTTTGGAGGGCACCCGATGGCTGCCGGGCTTACTCTTCCAGAAAGCGAGATCGCGCGGTTCCGGCGCCTCGTGTCTCGCTCAATCGTAGAGCAGAAGGGTGGCGAGGAGCTTACCCCAACGCTTCAGATTGACAGTTACGTCTCCCTAGAGGACCTCACGCTTGATCTGGTAGACGCGATCCAGCAGCTTGCTCCCTTCGGTCCGGGCAACCGGGAAGTGGTTCTCGCCTGCCGCAACCTTCAGGTCGGCGAAGTCAAAGAGATTGGCGAAAGCGGAGACCATCTCAAGATCACTGTGACCGACCGAGAAGGCCGCTCCCAGCAGGTCCTCAACTGGAACGCCGCTAAGCAGGACCTCCCCTCCGGCGTCTTCGACCTAGCCCTCAAGATCTCAGACAATGTCTTTCGGGGAGAACGGTCTGTTCAGCTGACCTGGGAGGACGCGCGTGAGCGACGAAAGGAGCCGACCGGCCAAGAGGATGGTCAGGCCAAACCATCAGTTAAAACAATCGATCATCGGGGCGAGGAAGACCTAGCCTCGCTCCTCCGCAAACTCGACGAGAAAGAGGACACCCAGGTGTGGTTGGAAGCTACCTCTGTGACGGGCGTAGACGCCAGAAGCAGAAGTGCCCTGACCTTATGTAAGGAGCTTGTCGTTGGAACGATCCCACCTAGCAGGCAGGTGCTACAAGAGACCCTCCAGGACTGCCAGCCGGAGGTCCTTCATATCGTTGGCGTAGAGCCGGAGGTAGACACGCTTCCGACATTCACCAGGCGACTTCTGGGCCTCTCGAAGCATGCGATTAAGACCGGAAAGTCTCCCTCTCTGCAGCAACTAGCAGAAATGATGGCTCACGAGAAAAGCACCGTTCGTCTGGGCCTGAGCTGGCTCCAGGAAAAGGGGAAGATCCAAGTCTCCGGGCCCGACTCGCGCTTACAGATCGAAGCCGGCGCCGGAAAGGGAAGCCCCAATTCAGAGACCTCCCAAGAGTTGAAACGGTCTCTTGAAGAGGCAAGAGCCTATCGGCGGTACGCCTTTTCGACATACGGGTCGCGAGTTCAGACGTGACACCTGCTGTGACAACCCCCACGGCTCGCAATCTGTCCAGCGTGTATAAAACTCCCTCCTCGAGAGACAATACCGCCACAACATAGATTTCGGCTGCCCCCACCTCCAGAGCGCCACCGATGCCCACCCCGCGCGCTCATTTTGCTGGGAGATTGCACTACTCCCGGTACTCCTCAGCTAAGCGCTTTACTTCTTCAAGAAAAGGACCGACCTCAATCTCAAGGGCATCGCAAAGCACGAACACGATGTCGACCGAAGGCACGTTCAGTCCGCGCTCCAGTTGAGAGACATACGTTTCGTGGACCCCCGCCTTCTCCGCGAGCTCTGCCTGGGTAAGCTTCTCGTCTTTCCTGTGGCGATGGAGCTCGTGGCCCAATGCAGTAGCAATTGATTCCTTTACCGGCTTCGGAATGCTCATGAGTGGAGGCCAACGTCGAGGTGCGCTCTGTCGGGAAGACTGCCCGGAACCAGCTTCCCGTTGAGAGGGACCTTCGGGGGACCCACCTGCGGCACTTACCCACAGGGACGAAGCCGCTCGGGTGAACCATATGGTCCAATTCAAGTCCCGTCTCATTTCCAGCTACACGTTCCGACACAGCCACCTCGTAGCATCCGAAGTAGGGGAAACCATTTACACAGACTAACGTGTCTAAAAACAGACGATCGTCTTATTATCTGGACTCCACTACGTCTTGGTTCTATGGCTCCAGCCTCCTTTCGAACGAGAGCTTCTTGATAGAGCAGAAAGGGCGCCTCCAGTCGAAGATGGATTATTGCCAACAGAATGAATCGAAGAACCTTCTCTAGAGAACTTCAATGACTACCTCCCCAGAGGAGGAGTCATACATGTTCGATGACTACTACAGATGCGCTCTCGCCCGCGGCATCTAGCCGATCCAAAGCGGTCTTAACGACACGTATCCCTGTGCACACAAGCCACACCCGGAGCTGATGAAGATCTGATCGAAGGGATACACTATATCCTAAACCAGTTCTGCTCTAACCTTCAGATCGTCCTCCTGGCGGTGGGAAGGACACGAGAGACACGCTGGAAGACTGGAGAGCGATGGAGTCCCTTCTGTAGAATCCGAGCTAACTCGGTATCTCAAGCTAACTCCGGCCATCCTTCCTCAAGATTCCAGCTGTCACGCGCCCATTCCTGGAGGGATTTTTCCCCCACTTATGAGCGATAACTACAGTACCGATAGCTCGGTGCCCACGTATGCAGCCGTTGCGGCGATTGGGATCCTTTTCGTCGTGATGATGGTGGCGGTCTTGGGTCCGTTCACCTCGCATCCGCATTCAGACTGTTCGCTTATGACCGAGGCGATGGCCAGAAGCGCCCTTCGTAAGGAGATCGAGAGCCAGGCCGTGGAAGACGGAAACGAGATCGCAAGGTATGGACAAGAGATCACACATCGGGAAGGAAATGGGTATCGAATTCGGGGTTACGCCGATGTGGCTCTTGGTTCTGGCGGACGACAGCGAATCAGTTATAGAGCCACGGTCGGGCCCAACGAGAACGGTTGTCCATCACTCGAAGGACTCTCCGTTCGCGCCGTAACCGGTGTTCGATAACGACAGGCGGTCCTTAGGGGCCTTAGGTCTATTTCCACAAACCAAGAGGTCTATAGCAGCATGTCTTGCTTCTGTATGTCGGATAGATAACAGCATTCAGAGCGCTCAGGCGGGTGTCATGAAGGGACGGAATAGACCAGAAAAGGTGGTCAAACTCCCGTGCCGCCCACACTTCACCCCCATCTACCTCAATGCAGCATCGCACTCATGTCCAACCTGTCAGAAGACGACCTCTCCGACAAGCAGAAAGAAGAACAGTCCGAGTTCGAAGACCACTTCGACGTCGACGAGGACGGTCACCTCGTGCCCTCGCACCGAGACCCTAGGTACGTCCCCGACGAGAGCGTGGACAATCCGCCGGGCGACCTCCAAGATTCCGAGGATGATTCAAACGACGAACTCTCATTTGAGTAGCTGTACCGATGGAGACAACCACTTCTGAGACTGACTACCGGCCGTACCTGTACACGGGCACCAAGATGATCGGCGGGGCTGTTGTTGCGATGCTGCTCGTCATGGTCTTTGTTGGGGGCGGGCTTGAGGGGTTCTTCGAGGCCACAGGTGAGCTTGAGTTATGGGATTCCTTTGATAACGTACAGCTCATGGGCGTCGAGGGTCTTGGGGCGTACTTAGTCTGGGGCATTGGAGCGGGCACTGCCTACTACCTTCGCGACAGCATCCCTCCCTACGCCGATTAGCTCGGCCCCTGCTGGCTGGTGTCGTAGAGGGAAGCAATCCGGTTGGCTACCTGCGTAACCGTAGCCCCTTCGAGGAGGCCCTCCTCGTCGAGCTGGCTGGCGGCGACTTCTGTCATGCTGGCCGGGCCCGTTGAGCCTGTGAGGCCAGCTGTGTATGGCTCTCCCTTGTAGGAGAGCGGGAGGAACATGATGGGGTTTGCGTCCATCGCTCCCGAGATCATGCCGACGTAGCTCGCGGCCTTGTCTTGACCGGTCTCGTAGAGGTACTTCCCAACGGTCCGGATGAGGTCGAGCCAGATTAGCCCACTGGCGGCCCCAAGCGCACCTCTAGCGACCGTGCCTGCGGCGCCTCCGGGGCTGGCCGCGAGGAAGCTTCCTGCGCGGTTGGCGATGAACTGGCCGATCTCCTTGTACATGACCGCCCGGCCGCCGAGGCCCATCATTGAGCCGAGGAAGTTTCCGGCGCGACTGGCCCAGTTCATGTAGTTGCTGACCTGACCGGCCATGCCCATCCATTTGGTGTCCATCCCCTCGTCGGCCCCACGCATGTAGGTCATGAGCTTCGGCTTGACCTGCGTGTAGAAGCCCTGCTGCGCGTCGAACCGGTGGTAGACTCCGTCTACTTCAACGGGCCCGTGCATCTGGTCGATGTCGTCCCAGAGGTGGATGGCATGATACGGCCGGATGCTTGGGTCGCCCATCATGATGAGGTCCCCGGTATACATGTGCTTGAAGCGCTGCTTCAAGACGTTGATTGCGACCGTTGAGAACTTCGGCCGTGTGTAGAACGGGCGGAGCTCTCCGAGGGCATCTTCGATCATCTGGTTGATGGCTTCGAGGGCGTCTGCGGGGTGGGATTCGTTCCCAAGGCCAGCAGCAGCCTCAATGTCATAGTCGGCCTCCCAGATACTGTTGTCGATCGTGTACTTCTTCTCCCCGTTCTTGAGGGCCTCTTTGATGTCCTTTCGCTCCTCGATGAGCTCGGAGAAGCTCACCCCGTCGGGCGTAGAGGCATCCAGCTGCTCAGCGATCATGCCGGCGACCTCTCCCTGGTTGTACCGGAGGTTGGGGAAGTACACCTGGTCGTCGATGATGAAGTCCTCTGAGATCGTCGGGGACGCCTGTACCTGGTACGACTGCATCTCTCCCTGCTGCCCGAGGTAGGCGGCAAGTCGTTTGTCAGGCTCTGTTGGGAAACTGAGGGTTACTCGGTTGGCGAAGGCCGGATGTGAGTCTGAGGCCATGATGTTCTGGGAGGCGACCTTCCGGTACGTGTCCCCGAAGTGGTGTCGCTGGATCGGCTTCATCCGCTGCGATGGAACGAAGCCCTGGTTAATCAGCTTGCGCCGGATCCGCTTGATGAGAGGGTTGTCCGAGAGCTGCCCGCTTCCGAGACTCTCGAAGTAGCCTGGCTCCTTGGCGAGGCGGATGAGGTCCTTCTTGAAGGCGTCTAGGATCGAACGACGAGCTGCGTCAATGTCCAGAACTGACATCTCAGGCTGACCGGTTGCCCCAAAGTTGGACTCGTGGTCCCCAATCAGCCCCTTGTCGCGCATCTTCCGGACGGTAGGCTCCCAATCAACATAGTCTTGTGTGCCGTCTACCCGCGGGCTCCAAGCAGGCGACAGAGTCTCCTCTTGAGATCCGCCTCCAGGAGGAGCGCTCTTCAGGGATAAGACATTGAGGTAGTCTGCAGCCGTCATGTCCCTTGCTTTTCCTCCCTCGCTGAAGGGGAAGTTTTGCGGACGGCCGACGTCTGACACCATAAGGTTGTCCCGCAAAAACCGGAAGGTGTTTGGGAACAGCTGATCGAGAAGCCGCTCGGTACGTTCCAGCCGATCTCCATCCATGGTGTGCTGATCGAGGAACCCAAAGATACGTCCGGCTTCTGCGTCACTGTAAACAGGATTCCCGGCAGTAAGAGAGCTTACGAGCTGTCCAAGACTCTCAAAGACATCGCCGAGAGCACTTCCCCCCTCCCCTCCCTGCAAGATCTTGAGGATCTGCTTGAAGGCCGTCTGCTCGACGAAGATCTGCTTGTACTCCTCCCAGAGCTTCTCGTACTGGCTGTCTCCGTCCTCCCGCAGAAGCTTCTCCAGCTCCTCCTCTTCCATCTGGTTGAATGCGTCAGTCGAGCCAGGCTCCCTGCTCGAATGGATGTAGCTCCCTGTCTTCGGCCCAAAGTAAAGCGTCTGCCGGAGCGGGTGCGTGTCGATGTCGCTAAGCGGCACGTGGGCGTTGTAGGGGCGCGTTGCCACAACATACTCCGGGAAAAGAAGCGCCTGCTCCTTCAGCTGACTCCACGCAGTACGGCCCGGACGCGCAGCCCAGCCCCACCCCTTTCCACCAGTTAAGTAATCTGCCAGTCCACCAAAGAACATCTCTCCCGCGCCACTCGCCTCCGGAGAGTTAGTGACCCACACATTCTCATAGATCTGCGGGTCGCCCAGGATCATGTCCTTGACGCTGTCCAACCCATTTCTGGCCACAATGTCAAGCAGTGTACCAGCACGTCGGCGGGTATCCTCGTTGTCCATCATCCACGCCAGTCCCGGACTTCCGAACGTGCGGTACAAGCTCACCATCATACTGGAGCGGTAGTCCTCCTCTGCAAACCCACGGGCACTTCTCCCTAACCGGTCAGTAGCCTGTCCCGGTGCTCTACGGCCGAGCCCCTCCAATCCGCTCGTCTGGCTGATGGTGTACAGGATCGCCTCTGCTAGGCTCTGCTGGCCGTCCCACCCATCTACGTAGAATCCCCTTCCGCTATTGGGTTGGTTGTTGAGCGTCGTAGAATAGCTCTTGAGCTGGACCTGAGTGATCGGTCCGTGATTCACTCCGGTCACCCTTCCGGCGAACTTCTCCATGTGAGCGAAGTCCGGCCCGAATCCCATGCCGACGTACATGTGATTCCCCGCCTTGAGCTCCATCTGGGTGTCGAAGGCCGGGCTGCCGTAGAGGTCCGTTGGGCGGTAGCTACCCCCAGTGATCCTCTTTCTCATGTTCGAGAGCACAAGGTCACACTCCGACCCGGCATTGTCTGCCATCTCCCGTGTCTCGATCTGCTGGACGGCGGTCCAGGAGTAGAGGTCGCTCATCACGTCGAAGAGGCCGGTCCCCTGCTTGCCCGCTAAGACAAGCATGTACGATGGGAACGCTCGCCGCATCCCCTTCCAGTCCTTCCAGGAGTCCCGTAGTTTGTTGCGAAGTTTTGCTCGGCGTTCTTCGGTGTACCGGTCGTAGTACCCGAGGTACTGCCGGAGTACTTGTGCGTCTGCCTGGTAGAGCTTGATCAGCTCCTCGCGCTTCTTCATCAGCCAGGGGTCTCCCTGGACAGAGGTCTGGTTCTGGTAGGTCTTCGTCATGTCCGCCTGGGAAGCCGGTCCGATGTTTAGGGTCTTCCCCTCCCGGATCTTGGCCATCGTCTCCTTGACCATTGCCGGGATGTTCTCGGTGAGCTTCCCGTCTTTCATCAGTTCAACTTGCCCCTCGGCGGCGGCAGTGGACGCCTCCATGACGGCCGTCACGTACTCGAAGGTCTTGGAGAGCTGGAGGGCCTGGACGAGGTCTTCTGTGCGGATGGTGCCGTCGATCTGTTGCTTGAAGGCGCCATCCTCCTTGCCCACGACAGGGCCAATCGTCTCGACATCGCTTCCCTTCTTATGCACATCGAGGAGTTGCCATGTATAGTTCTTGGAGGGGGCGTTGGCGCGGTCCTCCTTGGCTTGGGAGATGTCGTTGCCAGGCTGCCTCGACGAAGAGATTGCCCTCAGGACCGCGGCAGCAGTATCGGACGCAGGCGCAAACTCGGCACTGGTGTATGCCGCGGGACCTCTCCTTCTGATCCAGGTTGGGAGTGGGCATTGTTCGGTGCTGGAGATACGGCCGAGCTATGGGGAGGTTGGAGTGGAGCGAGCTATTGCTCGGAGCTGCGGGCCTGGACCCTATAGCTCGAAAACCGGCCTCCTCGTCGATATCCGAGCCGTGGCGCCCTCTCGGCGCCTGTAGCCTACCTCACTGCCGTCGTAGCGCAAGTCAGTCCATCCTTCGGGAAAGTGTCCTGGAGCCGCTGAGAGGCATTCTGACGGGCCTGCAGCATTGAGAGCGGCCGGTCACGCTCTGAGTTCGACCAACAAGAGCTGTCGCCCAACACCCCTCAGGTCTATTTGCCTCGGATCTGTTCTGGTTGCAACATAATATCGGCACCTAGCGTTAAGTGCCTACACTTTGTCACATTCCTCCTGCTCTCCGGATAATCGGTCACAGGCTGCGATGCCAAACAGCAAGCAGACAAATACCGACCGCCTTCTCGACCTTGCCGAGGAGAAAGGTATCCTCCGTGCCCGCGAGGTTGAGAAAGAGGGAATCCCAAGGCAGTACCTTTCTCGGCTCACCCGAAGAGGGGAGCTTGAACGCATCGGGCGCGGCCTCTACCAGCGACCCGATCACGAGCCAACTGCTCACCACTCCCTGGCCGTGGCGGCTAAGCGCATTCCCAAAGCGAGAATCTGCCTCCTCTCTGCGCTCCGCTTTCACGAGCTTACGACCCAAAACCCGTTCGACGTATGGATATCCATCGGCCACAAAGATCGCCGGCCAAAGGTTGAGAATCTCTCACTTCAAGTCGTCCGGATGTCTGGAAAGGCTCGCAGAGAAGGAGTTGAAGAGCACCACCTCGAAGGCGTCACTGTCCCCATCTACAACCCTCCTAAGACCGTCGCCGACTGCTTCAAGTATCGGAGCCGCGTCGGGCTGGATGTCGCTCTCGAGGCGCTGAGGGACTTTTATAGACAAGGTGGTTCAATGGATACCCTCTGGCACTACGCCGGCACATGCCACGTGCAGAGCGTCATTCGGCCGTACATGGAAGCGATCGTATCCTGAACGACAACAGCTATGAGCTCCTCGAACGTCGCACAGTCGGTGCGCGACCGGCTTCTAAACCGGAAACGCAAGACAGGCGAGAACTATGAAGCACTTCTCACCCGCCACGCCCTGGAGCGCTTTCTGTATAGGCTCAGCACATCGAGCTTCCGCAACCAGTTCGTGCTCAAGGGAGCGTACGCCTTTCTCGTCTGGGAAGGAGATCTGCACCGCCCGACTCGTGACATCGACTTTCTCGGTTTCGGCCAGCCCGAACAGCTCGAAGAAGCGATCCGAGAAATTGCTTCGACAGAGGTGCCGGAAGACGGCGTAGAGTTTGACCCTGAAAGTGTCGAGGCCCGTCCAATCCGTGACGAGGACGAGTACGGAGGCACACGCATCAAACTGGACGCCGGGATCGGCAGTGCAGAGCTGCGTCTTCAGATCGATGTCGGTTTCGGAGATGCCGTAACACCCGCACCTGAGGACATCTCCTTTCCCTCACTGCTGGACTTTCCAACGCCAAAGGTCCGCTCTTATCCTAAAGCCCCCGTCGTCGCCGAAAAGCTACACGGACTCGTTGTACTCGGCATCGCCAACAGCCGGATGAAGGACTTCTACGATCTTTGGTACCTGAGTCAGAACTTCACCTTCCAGGGTGAGCTCCTCACTGAGGCCATCCAGGCCACCTTCGACCGGAGAGAGACGTCACTTCCTGATTCCAGTCCACTCTCATTGAGTGAGGCTTTCGCTCAAGACAATCAGAAACAACAGCAGTGGTCGGCGTTCGTCCAGCGGACCAGGTTGGAGGAAGACGTTCCCGACCTGCAACATGTAATCGATGAGCTAGGTCAGTTTCTTCTTCCACCGCTTGAAGCAGCGAGTAGGGAAAAACCATTGAGCGCCCAGTGGTTACCGCCGGGCCCGTGGCGCTCCGAGTCAGCCTAACTACGCTTAAGAAAGGAAATTACATCCGCGAGCGGTGCGGTGACCATCCCCCCAGAAGCAGAGTTAGTTCAGTCTGGCGCGGAGTTGTTCGTAGTACTCCTTCTGCTGGACCTCCTCTCCTTCCGCTTCAACAAAGTCTATGAAGCGCTCCAGGCGGCGCAGGGCACTTTCCCAGGTGTGCTCAAATTCCAGCCAGGGAAGCCAGTCATGCTCCACCCGCCCATTGCCAGCAAGGTACGGCTCCCCCTCCGGCCCAATCAGCAGCCTTCGCTCGGCACCGTATATTTCTACCTGGAGCGTAAGCACCTCGGCAAGACCTATGACCATCCATCGCGCGTCTGTGCCAGTAATACGCTCACGGCCGCCGACATTGACGGTATCGAGTTGCTCAATGACAGGCACGCCGCTCAATCCGGCCTTCTCGTAGCGGCGCTTCAATTCCATCGCTCGGTGCTTGAGGTCCTCCAGGTCGGCTGGGGCTTTTTCGGGAATCGTCGTGCTCATGCGATCGGGGGCTGGTAGTAAAAGAAAGTCGCCTGCATATAACCAGATTGGTCATTACTCGTTTCTCTCCTCCCTTGAAGTCTCCTCGAACAGATACCTCGGCTCTTCGTCAACGCTGAAGCGCAGCTCCCTCGCGATATTTAAGAGCGTGCTTCGATTCCTGCTTCCCCCTTCGAGGGCTCGTGATACAGCCGGTTGTGAGATCTCCAGCCGTTCAGCAACGTCACTCTGAGTGATCTTTTCCTCCTTCATTCGATCTCGCACTCGGTCTGCAATCTCTGAGAGCGTCAGGTAGGCCATTTCAATCCTTACACCATTGATTGTACAGGGATAATGAAGAGGAAAGATAGAAGAAGGAGGTTGTGCGCCCAAGCTTACCAAGCCGGAAGCCAACTGAGGTTTACGTCGACCCTGATGAGATTCCCTGTGTACTTTAGCTTTCAGGGTCTCTCATTCTCTACAACCCCCTACCTGCGATGACTCCTGACAATCAAGATAATCACGGCAGCAAGAAGACTTCGGCGCAGTCAGGCAGTGGTGAAAGAACCGGTGCAGAATCTGGGATATTGGACTTCGTCTCCAACGAGGCTGCAAGCCGGTACCCCCTTCCCCCAGCCCCAACACACCTCTACGATTGGTCCTTATTTCGTGAGTTCGACACTAAGAACAGTCTCTTCAATACTGGATTCAGAGAGCTCCGACACCTTCAACATGCAGAATCAGAAACAGAGACGAGCCTGATTGAAAAAGGAAGCTCAAACGGACTCACCTTGATCCACGAAAAGTCTGACCAACAAGAAAAGGACTCAACCTCTTATCGATCTCGCGAAAAAGAGCGACACCAGAAGCACAGGAAACGACGGAAGGCACTCATTGACGACTTCTGTGCCGGGTTCAAAATGGCTCTCAACCAGCATGGTGCCGCTGAACTGGAGTCCCGAAAGCAGATTCTCCAAGAGCGACTCTCCAAAGAGAACGAGCGCATTCAGAACCTCAAGCCGATCCTCCAATACCGACGCCTACTCCTTCAGAGACTCTGCCTACCGCGCATTGGAGAAGAGGAGGCAAATCGGATCTGGCCCAACGACGAAATTCCCCCCGTGAGAGACCCTACAGTTGGGATGGTTACCCCCCTCAGGGCCTCCTCCCTACCAGATGGGTTCTCCGTAGAAAAGCGTTCACTTGCGGACGGAAGTGGTTATTTTGCCATCTGGGTTCGCGTTACCGAGGAACGTCTCACCGAGGCAGGAATCGACCTGTTTGCCCTCCCCGATCGAGAGACGAGAATTGAGCCGGAGCTTTCACCGGAAAACACCCATTCTCTCCCCTCTACGTGGGAGGAGCTCACCGATCGAATCAGAAAACACTTCAGACCGAAGGTACGCGCTAAAATAGCCGCAGAAGAGATCCAAAGCCTTCTCCGGTTTCGTCTCGCGCTCCTCAAACAGTATCTGTGGGCGTTTGACGTCTACGGAAAGCCCATCGAGCTGACGGATGCTGTGCACATTCCGGATGGACTAAAAAACAAAGATAGGTCCCTCTCTCATTCGCTCTTGGCCATTCAGATCCTCAATCAGTGTCTCGGAGCAGGAATTCAACTAAACTCGCAAGCTGATCTTATAGAGCAAATCGAGAACAAAGTCTCCGTTCAGGACCGAGAAGTGTCAGGCGATTCGGTGCTTAAAGGTGCCAAACGGGTGATCCAAGAGTTTCCTTCTGCCGACAGCCCTGAAGGAACCGACTTATTCGATGTGCTCCTCGACTACGAGTACAAAATTCGACGGTGTGCAGAGGAGCTCAACGCTTCCTTGTCCAAATGACCCTCCTTTCTTTTCCCGCAGCTCATCTGTGGTCTCCATCAGGACAACTCACCTGCTCGTTCTCTAGCCTAATTAGTCGGTATAGGCTGCCCTCAAACGCCCAGACATATTCAGACATCTGGCGTGTCTGAGAATCTGCCCGCTAAATGCGGCGTGAAAGCTCCCGCGCTGCGAAAGACGACGAACATTCCAGCAAGCTTCCGGCCGACCGGCCGAGAGCCCGGCTCCCTTCGCAGCGCATCTCGGGAGTCGGGCTTTTTTGTTGGCCGGTAGACCTGGCGCTGTTCCTTGACTTATCGGCGACCTTACTAATTCGCGTGGATGGGGCCGCCTCGCCGGCGTCCTCATCCCGACGTCATATATGACCCCGCCTTTTCGACGGGGTCCTTTCAATTATCTTATCATCAAACTGCAATTAGCATGCAGCAAACAACCAATCACAGAAACCGGCGGACAACCTCCCAACACGGTCCTCCTTCAGATACGGATGGTCGTACAGGACTGAAGGACCCGAGGACTGCGAATACAGGAAGTTCTCAGAGAGAGGACGGCGGTCCGTCCGATGCCCTTTCGAAGCTGAACCGATGCGAACAGACAATCGAGCAGTATAAGGAGTCCGAGCTCCAAGCTGCTCGTGCAATGCGTCGAATCAGTAAGGAGGGGCTGCATCGGGAACTGGGTTTCATACGCATCGGAGAATATGCCAAGGAGAAGTTTGGCATCTCGAAGCAGCGGTGGTATCAACTTGTCGCTTACGCTGAGATACACGACAAGATCGACGGGCAGATCGAGTCAACCCAGGTTGACGTTCCGCTTCCAGAGAGCGAGTCGCACGTTCGCCCCCTTTCCGACTACAAGGACGATCCGGACATTCTTTTTGGAATGTGGAAAGCGGTCGTGGAAAGGTGTGACTCACTCACTCGGAAGAACGTGAAAGCAGCTGTGGACACCCTCACCGGTGGAAGTAACTCCTCCAATGAAGATGGCTCTGAGGAGGAATCTCACGGCGAGGACGCAGACTCCAACCGAGACAAGGAGAACGACTCTGAGAAGGAGAATTCGGATGAGGACGATGGCTCAGAAGAAAACTCCGACGGGAGCGACAGCTGTGACGACTCCAGTAAGAGCAGCGAACTGGAAAAGGCGCGCAGTCACTATTCTCCAGTGCTCGACGGACTAACCAACGGCGTTGCGGAGAGCCTTCTAGAGATCGCTGAAACGGTCTCCAGCAGCGGGCCTCTGCAAAAGAGCCACCTCGAAGATGTCCGTGCTCGCCACGAGAAGCTTTCCAGGGCTCCAACGGACGCCTCCTCATTTCCCTGCATCTCAGGAACGAAGGGGAACGTCAACGATCGCGATGTCCTGATCGCAATTCCCGAGGAGATGCTCACCAGGAAGATGGCGAAAGTGGCCGTCCCAATCGGCGTACCTCAGGCGCAGAACGAATTTGGGATCCCGGTCTCATTCTTCGATAAGAAGCCTCCCCTCCAGGACATCCGCTCCTGTTACGAGGAAAGGGAGAGAACCCCGACGTTCAATGGCGCAAATGAGCAGATTGACTGGGCAGACTACACGATCAACCCAGTCACAGGTTGCCTCCATTCGTGTGGCTATTGCTACGCTAGATACCTGTCAGAGGAGATGGGCAGATATAAACAGGGGTTCCACCCGACGTTCTACCCGGGGCGGCTCCTCGCCTTCTCAGAGGCACAACCACCGGAAGAGATCGACCATGTCCGCGAGAAAAATGTCTTCGTGGGCTCGATGTCGGACATCTTCGGGAAGTGGGTTCCCGACTGGATCATCCAGGCCATCCTTGACGAGGCAGAAGCGAACGCAGAGTTCAATTACCTCTTCCTCACCAAATTCCCGCAGAAGCTCAGCCGGTTCGACTTTCCCGACAACGCTTGGATCGGAACGACCGTCGATAAGCAGCACCGGGTCGGCCTGGCAGAGAGATACTTCCAGAAGGTCGACGCCTCGATCAAGTGGCTAAGCTGCGAGCCGATGCTCGAAGAGCTGGAGTTCAACGATCTGTCGACGTTCGACTGTGTCGTAATCGGCGCTCAGGAAGGCTACGGCGATATAACTGAGAAGCAGCCGGAGTTTGAGTGGGTCCTCAATCTCTGCCGCGTTGCCCAAGAAGCAGATTGCGAGATCTACTTCAAGGAGAACATCGATCTGAACCTTCCGAAAGACCTTCCAGCCTCCTAACCTTTCAATTTTCCGAAGCGCGGCGCCCTGAACGGGAAGCTGCGCTTCGGCCATTGTTTAACTCGTAGGGCGTATCTGTTCGGGGTCCTCCCGAGACCTGGCCCTATGACCGATACTAACTCGTCTTCTCAATCAACAAACTTCGACTTACCTTATGGCTATTGATTCTGCCGAGCGAAACTCAACCGACTCTAAGGGCAGCTCATCCCCCTGCGAGACTGTCCCTCAGAACGACGTTCGAAAAATATTGAATTACATGGGATGTGACGAACTTCGACCTCTCGATGAAAAAAATTGGATCTCCATCGGTGAGATCGACAATCGTTATGGTACGACGGACCAGACTCAAGTTCGAAGCGCCGGAGCAAATATGCCAGTTCGTCTGATTAATGCAGAAAGTGGTTCCGTCGTCGCCCATGCTCGCTCTTCTCCATCCAAAGAGTAGCCCATGGTTACTCGCGCAACCGATATTTACCTGCAGGTACGATGTCTTGACTACTGAGGAGCTACGGCGACCCTTTTTTCATTTCCACAACGAGAGAATACGCAGGACCTGTTAGTTCATTTCGACCCAAGCCCAATTCCGATACGAGCAAAGCGGATGCTCAGTCCCTAAGATATTAGGTCGTCTTGTCGACATAACGGCAAGGTGTCTTAACACTTGCGAGTCAAGCCACCTTGACGATAAGTCGCTATATCTATATATTCTCTACTGTTACAACTCAGCCCATCCAACCCGCCAAGCTCCCCATGCCAGAAGTAATCTCCGTCGTCAACCAGAAAGGCGGCGTAGGTAAGACAACCACGACTGTAAACCTGGCCGCTGGCCTCAGTGAAATTGGTCAGTCGGTCTTAGTGATCGACTTCGACGCGCAGATGAACTCCACGAATTGGATGCTCGGCCGTGAGACTGAGGAGGACGAAGCGAGCATCTTCGACAGCCTAGACACTGTGGCAGGTGAGGAGGCGGAAGAGTTTTCCCTCGCTGAACTGGCTGAGGACAGTGGCGCCGGTTTCGACTTTATCCCGGCCGGAGAAGACATGATTGCTAACACCTTCGACTCGACCATCGGCCGAAGCGGAGCTTATCCTAATCAGCTCCGAGTCCGAGTTGAGGAATTGGAGCGCGAATTTGAGAAAGGGCTTATTTCGACTCCTAACGGGCCATACGACTATTGCCTAGTGGACTGCCCTCCCTCCCTCGGAAGAGCCATCATGGTGGCGCTCGTTGGCTCTGACGGAATCCTGGTACCTGTAGCGGCCGATGGGTTCAGCATGCAGGGGCTCAAGCAGCTGTTAAACACCATCCGAGAGGTACGAATCAACAATTCGGATCTGGAGATCATCGGAATCCTGGCGAACAACCTCGACCTTCGATCCGGTCTCGTCAAAGACATGGAAGAAGCGCTGCACAACCGTTACGAAGATCTGATGTTTGAGACCTCGATCCCCTGGCGCTCGAAGATCAACGAGGTCACGACCCTTGGAACCTATCTGAAAGACCACGCCCCCTCGTCCGATGCCCGATCTTTCTACAAGAGCTTAGCACACGAGGTTGTAGAGCGCACCCAAGCACCTACCCCTGCCTAGGTAAGCTTACTTTGCCGCCAGACACGATCTGCTAGCACAACTAGGAATCCTTATGCCCAAAAAGCGAAGCAACCGACCAGATGTTGACGACCTCCTTCCAGAAGTCGACGAGGAAATGCAGGGTGGCGCGGCGGATACTGAAAGCCGTAGGTCGTCAAGCCGAGATGACGATATGTCCTCTAGCCAACAAGACGATAAAGAGGTAAGTCGTCATGACGATAAGTCGATACTCGCACAGCAGCTGGGATTGTTCATGGAGGGTCCGGAATCGCCGTATGAGCCAGGCCTTCCAGAACTGGAGGCCAGAGCCAATGGCTACTTAAGTAGCGAGGTAGAGGAGGCTCTCCAGCAGGCAGCCTCGGTCTTGAAGAATCGCTTCGATGGAGTCTCAAAAAGCCTAATCATGAACTACGCGATTCGGGTGGCCCTTTGGGAACTGAGAGAAAACGCGGAGAAGAGCCAGCTCGTGGAATGGCTTAAGGAAGTAGCTAACGAGAAGAAGTAGGTCCAACCATCATCAAACCTCCAGAGAACAGAATCGACAAAGTCGCGCTCGCTCCTCAGAGTTATGCGCGAGGTCAGACTCTTATCCGCAGGTACGAAGCCAACCAGATATACTTCGTACCTCAGGGTAAGAACCGGTGCTGAGCGCCCTTTCCCTAGGGTTTGGTTCGTCCCCTAAGGTAAGTGTGCTATCTGATCACTCGGCTCCTCATCCCAATATTAGCTCATCGAATCGCTTTCGTTAGCAGACTCACGACCCCAGGCCAACGCGCACACGTGTGGCGGCTGTGATAATCGTGAACGTTGCCACCTTCGTACCTGCTGGTAAATCGACCATCGTACCAAGGAGTAAATGCATCGTACCAGTGGATAAGAGCCATCGTTACAGAGGATAAGACCCCAATTTTCACTGCGTACCTACAGATAACGACCTCCGTTACCAAGGATAAGTGCATCGTACCTGCGGATAATTTACACATCTTATCAACATCCCGTAAGACCTTGTCTCTCAGTACTGTACGCGATTAAGAGTAGTCTGTAGCCACTTGACTTACACTTATGTTTTAGTGTTTTATTGTATTAATGGACGCGCGAGGACCGACAGGCGGGGAGCCAACCTTCTTTTTAACGAAATGGGGCTGAATAATGTCAGACCTCAGCCAGATGACTCTATTCGAGGAAGAGGAGCCAACCCTGGTAGCAAGTGGGATCGACGACATGAACCTCGTCGAGGTACTCCTCGGGCTGCCTGGTCGAAGGCGTCCCCCAGAGGACAAAACGATCTCAGTCCCTTGGGAGAAAGACGACCGGTCCTACTACCTCGAGTACAACAACTCGTGGCTGCGAATCGATTGGGAAAGCAGACGCAGGGATACAGGCAAGAAGGACGACTTTTACCTTGAGGTACGAAGCCCTGAGAGCAAAGGGCTCCCTACCAAGAGCGTAGAGGACGTATTCGTGGCCCTCATGGACCTAACCGCGAGAGAGAACTTCACAAGTCCAAAAATAAAAACCACTCGGCACGAACTGCTCTCCATCATGAAGCACTCCGATGGAGGAAAGGCCTACCAGCGTCTCGAAGAGACACTTTCACAGCTCGTGAACCTCACAGTTGAGACAAACGCCTTCTGGAATCCCAAGAAGGAAACCTACTTCAAAAGCGAGTTCAGCATAATCGACTCAACTGACCTCGAACGCTCCCAGGGAGACCATAACGCCGAGACACACATCACCTGGGGATCGAAGATGTTCGAGATCTTCCAGAAGGGATACCTAAAACGGCTCGACACAGATTTCTACTACTCGCTATCCAACACCACAACCCGCCGAATATTCAGGTGGCTGGACAAGCACTTTCGACACTATCCGACGGTAGAAGTGGATGTACTCCGGTTTGCCCATAAGACCCTCGGCTTCGGGGTCTCTTACAAGTACCCGAGTCAAGTCCTTCAGAAACTTGAGAAACGCTTGGACGAGCTCGTAGAAAGAGGCTTCTGCAAATGGAAAGTGGTCGATTCGAAGACAGACTCAGGACGTAAGTTCATCTTCTCACGACGAACACAGTACACGGCCGTCCTCTTCCCAAGGCGCGATCTGATAATAGAGGCGCTTGAACGTCACGGCCTGAATCGGGCAAGCGAATTCGTAGACCGACACGGCTGGGACCGGTGCCTTCGACACCTCGAATACCTTGAACACCGACTGCAATCAGGAAAGAAGGAGATACAAAACCCTGGAGGGTGGTTAGCAGATGCCATAGAGCAAGACAGGCGTCTGCCCAGTGGCATCAAAGAGAAGATATCAGAGTGCCGAGAACAAACAGTCGAGTGGTGCAACCAAATGTACCAGGCCCTTTCACTGGAGGAAAAAAGCAAGCTAGAACAACGAATCAAGAAAGAACTTGAGGGATGCAATGAAGAGGAAAAAGAAATAATGGAACGCCAGTGGAGAAACCGGCTACTGCTGAATAGAATCAAACAATTCTAAGCCCCACGGAAGTCCGTTATTGCAAGATCTATCTTTCCGAAGAGCAAGATGACGGTCTCCCTCATTTCTTATTTGCTGCAGCGGCTCGTTAATGTAGACAATGGGGGATGGCAATCTGCACTGGATAGGTTACCTTCATCTGCAATAACAGAAATACTTCCTGCCTATAGTAACATACTCCCTAAGCGCACCGTAGCGTGGCGATAATATCTTCCTCGCACTACTGCGCGACCTTATCAATCTTCCCATCTCGGCGAACTAGCCGTCCAGCTCGGCTCGGCGATCTCCTCATCGCTGCCGCGCACCGCGCTGATGCAACATATCCAGCCGAGAAGAGGATAGAAGCACCCTAAGCTCTCTGCCTGCCGATAAGCCTCTTCATTGACAAGTGTCCTGCAGGCGGCTCATCTTGCTTTCGTGGCGCTCCAGGTGAGCATCGAGGAGGGACTCGCGAGGAAGAGCAGATCTCGATGGTCGAGCAACGTAGGTCATCACAGAAGTGAGCACTGGAAATGGGAGAGGTGTCCAATGACAGTTATGGGAAGCAGCCCGGACAGACGCTACCGATGACTTTCCGGGCCTCACGTCTTAGCTTGCCAGCGAAGTGAAAGTCCCATCACGCATAACCGGTATGCCCGAAAACGAAGGATCTGACCTGCGGACCTGGATCAAGGTTGGGGACGACCCGCTCCGCTACGAATACGGCCGGGAGAATCCCGGCCCAAATGGTCCGCTCGTCAAAGATCAGCTCGCATACGTGGAAGAAGAGAAGCACTCCTCATACTTCCACTGGGAAACCTACACGCGCCATGACAAGGGCGCGAAGCCAAGCAGGGAGGAGGCGCAGGCGGCAGCCGTCGAGGCTCTCCGTAAGGAGAGAAGAGAGTAGTGGAAACTGTCCCAGCAAAGCGAATCCGACCTGACTCGGTTCGCCCGAAGCTATGCCCTCCGTCACAGTCTATGAGAACCTCACCGTCGGCCCATACGAGGAAGCCAAGACTCCTCTCGATGGGATAAAAGCGCTTCTGAACGTGGCTGAGGAGCACTCACTGCCGGAGACGAACCTCCCAGCCCATAAAGTACCGATCGTCGACATGCAGCCGATCCCAGCCGAGCAGCTGGAGGAGGCTGTTCGATGGATCGACGAGCATATCGGTGATCATCACATCTATCTCTTCTGCAACGCTGGCGTCGGCCGATCGCCGTCGGTAGCAGTGGCCTACCTTTGTTGCTACCGAGGATTCTCGTTCGGTGAAGCCGTAGAGCACGTCGCCCGGCGAAAGCCAGACATCTCAACGCTTCCCATGCTGATCGAACGGATCGATACCGTCAAGTCTCGTCTCGGTCGATAATGAAGTAGACCCGAGACGACCTGGAACCCCTCATATCTGAAGTCCCTCCCCCCACACCTGTCGCGGCCCGGACCCAGGAAGCGCCCCACCTACATGAAACCAACGCTAGGTGGCGAAGAAAGGGCTTCGGAGTACAGCTCTGAACTCCAACGGAGCCTCCGGAACTCAGGCGGGAAGTTTCGCCAGACTCGGAGTTGGAGGGTACCACGGGCTCTGAGCTAACCGAGGATTCTCATGATCCAAGACGGACTGAATCAGCAGGAAGTCTGACTTGCCCCGCCCATGCAAACGAAGATCAGTCAGAATCCTGGACTCCTTGAGTCAGATTCTTGGACATCTCCGTAATCCCCGAATCATCCGCTGCAAATAAAACTTGTAGATAGCGGCGCTGCAAACAGCAACCGCCAAGAAAAAGGTCGGCCCCACACGGGAGCCGACCTTAGACCTTAATCATCGTCCGCAGAGATGCAGGCAGTTGGAGCTGCCAGCATCAGCCATCGAACAAATACACAAACTCTCTCGATGACCGCACATACTTGTACACCTGCAGGTGAGGATGATCCTGAACGGGGCAATAGCCTCGTAGACCTGGACCGTCTCTTGACCAGCCTCGAAGCGATTCAGACGAGTCTCGTCCCCCCAGCAGACTTTGACGAAGAGCTCGCCGACCTAGAGCGAGCATACCTTGAGCTTTGTCTTACCGTAGCAGAGCAGCTCGCGCCTGAAGAAAAGGGCCAACTCAACGCGGGAGTGGTGTACTCGGCCCTGTCTCCGTTTTCGACGCAAATGCTGAAGCCGGAGCGAGGCGGGATCGGGATCACCAATCTACCCGACTCCCCAACCGCCCTCGTCACAAAGCGACACCGATACCAGCAGACCGAGTACCGCATTGGGGAGGCCACCCGAAAGGCCCACTCGACACTCCCAAAGTGGGATGGGCAGATCGCCGGATTGGCCAAGGCCGCAAGCGAAGCAGTCCAAACCGGTAGCGCTGGCAAACTCGCGGCCGGGTATACGACAGCCGAACATACAATAGCAGCGCGCGGAGCAAGCGAGCCAAGCGGAACCGCAGAAGGGGACATGGCCACAGAGCAGAACCGCGGGCCAGATCAGGGAAGCCCAAGCCTGGACACAGGACCGGAGACCGACGGGAGCAGCGGCGACAGGCACAACGGCACCACCCGGATGACCAGCCCGCCCCGGAAGCCCGGCAGGAACACCCCCCGGGCCGGGGGACCGCCCCCAGGGAGAGACCCCCAAGCGGCACCCCCAGGCCATAGGCCAGGGTGATATTTACCGCATCAACCGCTTGGACCCCTTCTCACCGCCTGCAGACCGGGATATTCGGCAGGTTTCTGATGTGGGATTCGGCCGCTTGGAGATTCCAGATTGGACTTCCCCTGATTGGCTTGAGGACGCCTTCTCTGAAAAGGCACTCTCTGACAGGGCAGCCGACGACGCGCCCGATGATGAACCGGCAGATGGATCTGCGAAGAAGGGATCGGACCCCAATGACCGTGAGGCCCAGGAAAAAGAGTCCAAGTCCTATCTCATAACCGAGATCCGGGGGAATCATAAACAGCGAGATCTCCTCAACCAAGCAGTGGAGGAAGCCCCCGAACCGATTCGGAGCCCCTACCGGCATTTCATCATTCACCTTATCACCTGTGCGAAGATCTACGGGGTCCGAGAGTACCACCCCATACATCATCAAACGCTCATCGACAAGCTCCCCGAGGGTTGGCGCCTCACGGAGATCGAGGGGGGCACCTCGCGGCTCTGGCGATTCGATGAAAGCGTAATCCAATGCCTCGACGGAGGCAAGTACGCCAGCGGAGACGATCATCGACACGGCCGTGCTCGGGAGTACCGGATCGACCCAGATTTCGCGCTGGACTTTCACTCGGCCGGATCAGGGGCCAACCCGAATTACAACCTCCATCACGCAAACAAGCGCGTCTGGAGTTCAGCAGCAATGAAGACCATTCTCACGACTCCGTCCGGGCACCGCTGGGGGAAGAAGTGCTCTCTCCCCGGCGGGCACTACAGCCTGATAGACGGCGCCCTCCGGAACCTCGACGAGGCCGACCACCGGATCCGGACATTTCCCATCTACCGAGTCCGGGACGTCGCAGAGGCAGGCTACCGGCGCGCAGCGGAAAACCACCCGGCCGACCACCCAAAGCTCCTACGAGCCAAAGGGCGGTACCACTCCATCCTGTCGAGCCTCGGCATTATCAAGCGACAGAGCCGACACGTCGAGAACGGTGTCGCATCCCTCACGAATGCCTATGAGGTGCAGCCAATCTCCGGGCGATTTTCGTTTCGGCGAGGAGGGCCTCAGTCCTTGCCCGGAGCGCTCAAGGCGTTCGCCTACGACTTCGAAGATGTGTACAACTACGACATCAAGTCGAGCCAGACGGTCGCGCTTCGCCAGCTTGCCTCCGACCTCCGCTCGCTCGGATACGACGTAGACACGAAGCCGCTCGACGAGTATATCGAGCGAGGCGGGAAGGACTGGGTCGTCGAGAATGAGGACTACGACTTGCCCCGCGGGCTCGTGAAACAGGTAGAGCATGCGGTCAAGTTCGGCGGCAGGATCCCGGCCTCAATGGAGCAGGCGTACTACTGCAAGTACAAGTCGCCTTGGGGGATGCCCAAAATTGCCGAGCACGTCGAGGATCACTTCGACGATCGAGAGGAGCAGAATCAAGCCCTGGAAGACCTAGCTGAGGTTTTCGGCCCGCAGGTCGAGATGATTGAGGAGCTGGCAGACGGGCTTCTAGGCGCCTACTGGAGCGCTAACAGCACGCCCGGCGGGCGGGGGAAGGGTCGAGTCGTCCATAATCAGTGCGGCATTACCTTCTGCAAATTCGACTACGAGGAAGGACACGAACGCCGATCAAAGGCGATGGCCTGGTACCTGCAAGGACTGGAGGCGGCCTACGTGCACGCCATTACCATCCTGGCCGAGCAATACAGCTACGAGGTGATGGCCAACGAGCACGATGGGTGCATTACCACCGGACAAGTTCCAAACAAGGCGAAGGAACGAGCCCGCACGCTCAGCGGATTCGAGAAGGCTGAGCTCAAGAGAAAGCCTTTCGCGGGCGAAGAGGACGTCCGAACGATCTGCAAGAAATGCGACCTCAAGGTTCCATCACGCCTCAAGCGACAGTCTTCCGGCTCGACCGGCCAGAGTTCTTATCGGAAGGGCCGGGGCGCCAACCGAGACGAGCGAGCGCAAACGACCCACGGGCGGCGGGCTCCAGCAGAATCGGAGGGTTTGAGGAAAGCAGCCGACAGGGCGGCAGGCGCCTCATGAGGAAAATGATTGCAGCTCATGGCTACAATCGGCTCTCTGTCAAATGCGGGGCCTGTGTCAGAACAGCTCCGTGAGGACACTATCGGTCAACCGCGGTAGACTTTTCCCCACACCCAAGGTCTCGCCCTTGTCGGTCGGTCATTTGAGCACACATGGGTGGAGTACAATTGGTCAAAACCGTCCTCATATTAGGCTGCTACCGAGCGCAGTTCGCCGACGGTACGCAGGTACTCGTCCGGGTCTTTCATTTCGAAGTACGCCCGACCGATGGCGAAGACGGGTCATGCTGGCAGGCGGAGGGGCCCAATAGAAGGGTTTCCTCGCTCCGCGTCGGCTGGCCAAGATCCGTTCCGTCGACCCGAGCGGTCGAGAGACAATCGGAAATATTCGTGTGGGCATCACGATGTCAAAGTGTCCGTTGGGGGCGTTTCCTAACAGTGTTATGTCTCCGACTCTCTCCGGACAAAACGCAAGGGCAATGCGAATTCTTTAGAGGAGAGGCATGCCCACCCCCACCATCCACACGCCCCCTCCGATAAGGAGCAGGCCCGCCGCTCGGCTCACCCATTGACCCTGGGGGACAATCTTCTCCAGGAGAACGAATCCGGCAATTGCGGCGACCCACAGCAGGTTCATTACGCCAACTACGAAAAGAAGCGCCATTAGCATCGAGCAGCATCCTACGCAGTATACACCATGCCGAAGTCCCATGACGAGCGCACCTCGGGTGCCCTCTCGCCACTCGGTCATGAGAAAGCCGAGCGGCGAGCGGCACTGCGTCAGGCACGTATACTTGAGCGGGGTCCATTGAAAGAGGCCCGCTGCCAATAGAATCCCTCCGCCTAGCAGGGGAGTGGAACTTGCCATGGCCGGAGAAAGGAGGGCGGCGGCATGGAGTCCCCACTGTAGAGCCGTAGCAAGGATGCTGAACCCGGTCCAGATGATCAGATATCCAAGCACGAATGCTGCAGTGGGCACGTAGGGATCTTCGCGGTCGCGGCGGCTATTAATTTGAGCAAACCTGAGGATCATCGGCGCGGCGGACGGTACCATCATTGCCACCATCATCACCACCCACATGATAAGCAATAACGCGAGATCCGCCCCACCCCAGGCTTGCACGTGCGGCATGGCCATCTCCACGTTCACTTGGCCCATCGTGCCGGCAAGGTGAATCATGTAGGTCCACGCGGCGGCCGTGAGTCCGACAAGGCCGGCAAGCACCACGGCCTGGTCTTGGCGTAGCCAGTTCTCACGAGACTTGTTGCCGTTCATCACCGCTCTCCTTCACTCCTCCAGATTCCCAGTCTTCTTTCTCTGGTTCGTACGCTCCAATACCGCATAGCAATGCGAGTCATCTCCTCGGAATCCACGGTGCGTCTTGTGCCCTGACTTCCGTTTGCATCGTTGGGTCCAGTCCTAGAAACATCCGGGCCGGGACCGTAGGGGATGGACCAAGTACTCAGTCACGGTGGTTTCGTCGAGTACGAGCTCTTTCTTTCGTCACAACATCGACCTCCAACGACGAGGGATGACATACACGGAAAAAGGACTCCCCGCCACGATCATCGTGCCGCAGTACTAATGCCTTGGAGCGGTCACGGTTGGTCGGGGCCGCTCCAGTCGAAGTTCATGTGCTTGCTCGACTGGCCGGTTCGTTCCCACTGGAGATCGAAGCCTTCCGCCTGATCTGCGACGGCCACGCCCTGTGTGGCCACGGCGCTAGGCCCCACCTCGCTGCCCGGCGGATTGTGAACTTGCACCCGCTCGTTGAAGGACGTCGTCGGGCCGGAGAGCGCTTCCGCGCGTGCCTCCACGTGTCCCGGAATACGCGCGCTCCACCATTCGAGGTCATCGGCGATCTCGAACTCGATCGGCACGAACTCAAGGCCGCGCATCTCCACGATCAACTCGCTGAACTGCGCAGGCCACCCGCCTGCTTCGCCACCGAAGATCAACTGTAGCGCCTCTCGTTGCCGTTCATCGGCCCGCTCATCGACAAACATCCCGGCGGTGGCCCCGGCGAAATCATCTGCCCACGGGTTTCCAGTGAAAGAGGCCAGGGCAAGCACGTTTAAGTCGTCGACCACCACATCCCCGTAGTGTCCTTCGCGAATGTGCCATACCATTGTCCCTTCACATTCTCCGCCAGTCGGTGTCTGGGCGAAGTAGCATGGACACGGAATATTGCACTTGCAAACGTCGAACCAGTCCCCCTTCAATTTCCATTGCTCAATGCTTTCCATGCTATTCTCCTCCTTCGATGGGGCTTACACTCACATACAACGCTATGGACTGGAGGACTTGTCTTTGAAAGCATTACCTCGAAAGCGGGCCTCAGCCGATGGCGCCTCCTTCTGTACGAGATCGGTCAAAATGCACACGGAATACTCGCATATGGTATCACATGGCACCGTCCTCAAGTGGCGTGGCTCGGAGAGGCGTCCACACTTATCCAAGGCCCGTCAGCAGCACCGACTGATGAGGCGAGACGTTATGAACCGGGAGCCCACCGTGTCTAACACACCCAACTCGATGACTCCAGTCCAACAATTCCTCCCCTCATCTCCGAATGAAAGCGCAGTCCCCTGAACATGAGGCGATGCTACCCGAAAACGTCCCTCCAATCCCGCGGCCCGAATCCAGAGCGGAGGCGCGGCTTCTATTGCTTTGCCTCGAGGTGGGTCTGATCCCCACCTACAAGCATGCCTCTGAAGGAAGCGACAGTAAGACACACGAGCGCCAGAAGGGAAACTTCAGCCAGGCGAATCTCGGTCTTTCAGAAGCGGAAGTAATGGCCCGAGGGGCCTGACTAACAAACACCTCATCTATCGCGAAAGACGCGCTTTCCCAGCCGCCCCGGCTTCCAAAGCGATCGACACTATAGGGGAGGGTTCTTATTTAAGTAGTGCTACGATCGCAAACTGCGCTCCCCTCCAGAACCATGGATTCCGCACGCACACTTCGTACCGCAGCCGTCCTCGCGTTTCTCATGGCGTCGCTGATCGTCCCAAGGGTGAAGGGGCAGGTAGACCCTGGACAGACGTATACGGCAAAAGTGATAGACGTGACTGACGGCGACACCTACAACGCTCGACGCTCGAGTGGACAAGAAGTCACGATCCGTCTCCACGGAGTCGACACCCCGGAGACAAACCAGCCTCACGGCAGGGCCGCAACCCGGGCTGCACGCAGATACATTGGCGGAGAGCGCGTCCGCTTTACAGTCGAGGAGATCGGCTCTTACGGGCGCGCTGTAGCCCGGATAAGCGTAGGAGGTGGCGACCTTGGGTCAATGCTCATCCAGGAAGGACACGGCTGGTATTACGAGCAATACGCGCCTGGAGCCACTGAGTACGCCCGGCTGGAGCGCCAGGCCCGCAATGCCGATCGCGGCCTTTGGTCCCGAGCCAATCCCATTCCACCCTGGGAGTGGCGGGACCGGTCGGCTGGGGGACAGCAGACCACAAGCGAAGATAAAGACTGCTCTGACTTTGAGACCCAGCCGGAAGCACAGGCATTCTTTGAAGCTCACCAGCCAGGGGATCCGCATCGCCTGGATGGAAACGGCGATGGAGAAGCCTGCGAGTCACTCCCAGGAGAGCCGTAATCTCCTTCGGTTCTCCTCGAAGATGGCCAGCAGTCTTTTGGGTTTCTACCGTTTTTATTCCCCCATGCGTGCCCGCCTGCAGCCCAACCTTTTGGCCTTAAGGGCCCGGTTGAACCTGCGGGCGGGTATTTCTATGTCCCTCTCGACCGTTCCCTTGTCTGGATGAGTTACGCTGAGTGGAGCATGAGCCCCTTGGAAATAGGCCGGAGAAGAACACATGTTTAGAATATGTGTCCGTATCATTATTATGATGGCCAGTGCTCGACTTCTGACCGTCTCCGACCTTCATGTTCTCTGCTCAATCCCCTGCTTGTTCCTCAGAACTCTCGAGTCACGCGCTCATTGCCACTGGGTTTCGCCCGCAGCGAAGTGAGAACGTGCAGTTCCTTCCGCTTTACCTCTCGCACGTTGAGGCGGGATTCCCATCTGCGGCCGATGACTACATCGAAACGGAGCTCGACCTCAGCAAGCACCTGATCAATAACGAGGAAGCGACCTTCTTCGTCCGCGTCTCCGGGAGCTCAAGGGCCGAGGCCGGAATCCACGATGGCGACATCCTCGCGGTCGACCGGTCGATGGAGCCAGAGGACAGGGCGGTCGTCGTGGCTGCCCTCGATACCGAGCTCACCGTCAAGCGTTACGAGGTCCACTCGGGCCACCCTGACCTCATGCCCGAAAACTCAAGTCATGATCCGGTACCCGTCCGAGAGGGGCAGGAGCTCATCATTTGGGGCGTCGTCCAGCACGTCATGCACGAGGTATCTTGACGAGGGGAGGGGACTCTATCGCGTTTGATGTCTGTATTCTTGTAATCCTGTGGACACCGTTTTCGCACTTGTCGACTGCCAGAACTTCTACGCCTCCTGCGAGCGGGTCTTTGACCCGACCCTTCGCGGCAGACCCATCTGCGTACTTTCAAACAACGACGGGTGCGTCATTGCCAGAAGCGAGGAGGTGAAGCGTTCGGGCACCGAAGGGGAGGGCGTGCCAATGGGCGCGCCTTACTTCAAATGGCGAGAGGAATTGGAGGAAATGGATGCTGCGGTGCTTTCCTCCAACTACACCCTCTATGGGGACATGTCCTCCCGCGTGGCCAGCATTCTTCGAAACGATGCTCTGGAGCTGGAGCGGTACTCGATCGACGAGTGCTTTCTGACGCTGCCCGCTCTCTCCAGAGAGAACCTCTGGCGTGTGGCTGATCGAATCCGCCGGCGCGTTCTCAAGTGGCTCGGAATTCCAATTCGCGTCGGGATCGGCCCGACCAAGACCCTAGCGAAGATCGCCGACGAGAACGCGAAAGCCCGAAAGCGGGCCGGCTGGGGAAAGGGCGTCTACGTCTGCCCGGAGGAGCCAGAGCGAGAGGAGCTCCTCAGGCGCGTGCCAGTCGGTGATATCTGGGGCATTGGCTCCGCCTACGAGGAAAAGCTTAGGGAGAAGGGGGTAACATCGGCCGCTGGCTTCCGGTCTCTCCCCGACAGGTGGATACGGAACGAGATGACAGTCGTCGGGCTCCGAACCGCTCAGGAGCTGAGAGGACGGCCGTGCCTGAAACTCGAGCTCGTGCGCCCTGACCGAAAGACCCTCGTCCGCTCTCGGTCCTTCGGCCAGCGGGTTGAGTCGAAGGAGGACCTTCGCCAGGCGCTCGCCAAACACGCAGAGCGTGCTGCCGAAAAGCTCCGGGAGGAAAGTCTTGTGGCAAAGGGGATTGGCGCATTTATCACGACGAAACGGTTTGCCGATCCGCCCCACTACTCGAACTCCGTCGCCGGAAGCCTGCAGGAGCACACTGCTCGTGGGGCACCGTTTGTGAAAGCCACCAGGCGCCTGCTTGAGGTGATCTATCGTGAGGGCTATGGCTACAAGAAAGCAGGTGTCCAGCTTTATGACATTCGCCCATCGCGACCGCACCAGGAGAGCCTCTTTGGGAGCTCTCCCACGGGTCGCCGGCGAAAACAAGACGAGGACCTCATGGCGGCCGTCGACCAGGTCAATGCAGAGTACGGAAAGGGCACCATCCAGGTCGCAGCCAGCGGCTTGCCGGAAGAAAGAGAGTGGACCATGAAACGCAGGCAGAAGTCTCCTCGATACACCACGCGGTGGGACGAGCTGCCAGTCGCCAAGGCGGGAGAGGCTCAATAAAGACTCCCGCCCGTGCTCCAGGGCCAGCCATCCCACGCAGGCAGTTTGCCGCCATAATTGAGATCCCATCCGAATGGAAAGGCAAGCAGGCTACAATTCTGAACAGGGTGGAGAAGACAGCCACAGGCGCATCGTTCACGTAGACATGGACGCGTTCTACGCGGCCATAGAGCAACGCGACTTTCCAGAGAAGTACGCAGGCGAGCCGATTGCGGTTGGAGGAACGCCTCCACGCGGTGTCGTCCAGACCGCCAGCTACGAGGCGCGCCCGTACGGAGTGCATTCGGCTCAGGCAGCCGTCGAGGCAGACCGAAAGTGCCCTGACCTCATCTTCGTCTCTCCGCGAATGGACGTGTACAAGGAGGAGTCCCAGTCGATCAGGAAGATCCTCTTTCGGTACACCGACCTCGTCGAGCCGCTCTCTTTAGATGAGGCCTACCTGGACGTCACCGAGCCGAAGAAAGGGCCCCGCTCAGGCACGCTGATTGCCCGTCGCATTCGAAGGGAGATCCAGGAAAAGACCGGCCTTACAGCTTCTGCGGGCGTCGGTCCCAGCAAGTTCGTCGCCAAAGTCGCCTCTGACCGAGACAAACCGGACGGGCTCACGGTGGTGACCCCAGAAGAGCAGATGGCCTTCATTGCAGAGCTCCCAATTGAGGATTTCCATGGCATCGGGCCCGTCACAGCAGAGAAAATGAATGAGATGGGCATCCAGGCGGGGAAAGATCTGCAGGAGCGTCCTGAGCGAGAGCTCAGAAAACACTTCGGGAAACGGGGCGCTCACTTCAAAAAGCTGGCGATGGGGGAAGACGACCGGCCCGTGAAGCCCAACCGTGAGCGAAAGTCCGTTGGAGCCGAGCGCACGTTCAGAGAGGATATTTCCGACCCTGAGGAGATGCTTCGCAGGCTGGAGACAATCGCAGAAAAGGTTGAGAGGCGCTTGAAGGGAGCCGGGCCAGAGGGAGGACCTGCCTGTGGGCGTACCGTCACCTTGAAACTGAAGTCCCACGAGCACGAGATCAGTACCCGACAAACCACGCTCGAACGGGCAGTGTCAGAAAAGGAGAAGCTCTGTGCCCTCGCCGAGCGGCTTCTCCACCGGCCACGCCCCCCGGCTGAGCCTGTCCGCCTCTTGGGCCTCAGTGTCTCGACGCTCACCAGCCCCACGTCCCACGCAGGCCAGCAACTGGAGCTGGAGTTTCCTTGAGTGCCAGTTCGCCTGATCGGGATGCAAGAACCAGGAAGATGCCGTCACGGTTGGGATTTCACCAGTCCGTCACGAATCGCTCTTGACACCCCGGGGGTCGATTTTCGTACATTGGTTATTGTAGTGATTGTCTAGAAAAGCTCGTTTCCATCTCAGCGGAGCGGGCTTTTTGTATTTTGATACAGTTCCGCTTCTCGAGGCGTCCCGAAACCCAGATCCGCATACTCCGCCTCTAGATGCAACCCGTCCAGACGAAGTGAATAGAGAGGAGATGCGCATCCTTTCGGATGATAAGCATCCTCGGTCAGTGACGCCTGTCTTTGCCAATGGAGGTCTCTAGAGAGGAGCTCTACGAGCAGGTTTGGGAAACTCCCGTCAGTAAACTGGCCCCGGAGAAGTACGGCATCTCCGACGTCCGGCTCCACAAGATCTGCGAGGAGCTTCGAGTCCCGACTCCACCGCGCGGCTACTGGGCGAAGCGGCAGCACGGAAAAGATCCGCCGAGAGAGCCGCTTCCGGAGGCTCCAGAAGATGCCCCAACCACCCAAGTCATTCGAGGAACGGGCCGTTCGGGGATAGAGGAAAACGACGAAAGCAAAGAGGAAGGAGCCGAAGAGGTCTCAGAGTTTGAGCCGCCGCCCTTCCAGCCCCCGGAGGTGAGAATTGCTTCCACTGCAGACAACTATCATCCTCTTGTCTCGAAGGCACGTGCTGCTTTGGAAGAGGCCCGAACTGATCGGTACGGTAGACTGGACCCGACGGAATCTCTGGAGGTCAACCTGAATGTCTCTCCCGGAACGCGATCCCGGGCCCTTCGAATCGCCGACGCGCTTATCAAGGCATCCGATCAGATAGGATGGGACGTGCCCTCTCCCCGCGAGAAAGGACGCAGTTCCTTTACCATCGAAGGGGAGAATATTTCTTTCCGTATCACCGAGAAAGCTACGCGTGAGGAGCGGGATGTGCCTGAGTCGGAGCTCGGTTTCGGAGAGTACAAATACGACTACGACCTGACCGGCCAACTCTATCTCAAGCTCACGTTCGAACGGGGCCTCGAGCCACGGGGCCAGAAAAAAAATGGAGGGAGGGGGAGGAAAAGACGCTGGAAGACATGGTCCCCGAGATTCTAGAGGGGATGCACGAGGCCGCCTACGGCGTTAAACAGCGGAGGAAGGAACGAAGGGAGTTTCAGCAAAGGTTCGAGAAGAAGAGAAAGAGGCAGGAAGAACAACGGCGCCGTCGACGGGAAGAAGAAAAGCGTCGGGAGGAGCTCGAGAGACAGGCAGGGGACTGGAAAGAGGCTCAAGATCTGCGCCGGTACATTGACGAA
>NZ_MQWC01000002.1 GCF_002954405.1 Salinibacter sp. 10B
ATGGCGCCCACCGGGTCGTCGACGTACGTTTCAATGAAGCGCGTGGCGTAGACGACCAGCAGCCCCGCGACCGCGCCGGTGAGGATGGCAAACGGCCCGGTGAGGGTGGCGCAGCCGGCCGTGATGCCGACCAGGCCGCCGAGCACGCCGTTCAGCGTCATGGTGGCGTCGGGCGTGCCGGTGTCGATCCAGGTGACGGCCATGGCCGTGGCCGCGCCCGCCCCGGCGGCGAGGAAGGTGTTCATCGCGATGAGGGCGATGGCGGTCGAGCCGGCGGTCGTCGAGCCGGCGTTGAAGCCGAACCAGCCGAGCCACAGGATGAACACGCCCAGGGCCGCGAGGGGAAGGCTGTGCCCAGGAATGGCCCGCGGGGTGCCGTCCGCCGCGTACTTGCCCACGCGGGGCCCCACGACCAGCGTGCCGGCGAGGGCCGCCCAGCCCCCAACCGAGTGCACGACCGTCGAGCCGGCAAAGTCGATGAAGCCGAGCCCCTCCAGCCAGCCGCTGCCGTTGAAGAGCCCGCCCCAGGCCCAGGCCCCGAACACCGGGTAGATCAGCCCCGTGATGAGGACCGAAAAGATCAGGTAGCCGCTAAACTGGATCCGCTCGGCGACGGCCCCGGACACGATGGTGGCCGCCGTGGCCGCAAAGACCGCCTG
>NZ_MQWC01000003.1 GCF_002954405.1 Salinibacter sp. 10B
ATGGCGCCCACCGGGTCGTCGACGTACGTTTCAATGAAGCGCGTGGCGTAGACGACCAGCAGCCCCGCGACCGCGCCGGTGAGGATGGCAAACGGCCCGGTGAGGGTGGCGCAGCCGGCCGTGATGCCGACTAGGCCGCCGAGCACGCCGTTCAGCGTCATGGTGGCGTCGGGCGTGCCGGTGTCGATCCAGGTGACGGCCATGGCCGTGGCCGCGCCCGCCCCGGCGGCGAGGAAGGTGTTCATCGCGATGAGGGCGATGGCGGTCGAGCCGGCGGTCGTCGAGCCGGCGTTGAAGCCGAACCAGCCGAGCCACAGGATGAACACGCCCAGGGCCGCGAGGGGAAGGCTGTGCCCAGGAATGGCCCGCGGGGTGCCGTCCGCCGCGTACTTGCCCACGCGGGGCCCCACGACCAGCGCGCCGGCGAGGGCCGCCCAGCCCCCAACCGAGTGCACGACCGTCGAGCCGGCAAAGTCGATGAAGCCGAGCCCCTCCAGCCAGCCGCTGCCGTTGAAGAGCCCGCCCCAAGCCCAGGCCCCGAACACCGGGTAGATCAGCCCCGTGATGAGGACCGAAAAGATCAGGTAGCCGCTAAACTGGATCCGCTCGGCGACGGCCCCGGACACGATGGTGGCCGCCGTGGCCGCAAAGACCGCCTG
>NZ_MQWC01000004.1:300000-470020 GCF_002954405.1 Salinibacter sp. 10B
CAACAGCAGCAGCGGCAGCAGCCCTCTCGTGATCGATCGCCGCAGCAGGATGATGAGACCACTGGGCCGACCACGCTTGGTGAGCTCTCGGGTCTTGCCGATCTCCGACGGGAGATGGAAGAGGAAGAGGACGCTTCCGACCGAGCGGAGGCCGCAGAGCAGGCCGCCCAAGAAGCTGTCGACGAGTCTGCTGAGGAAGAAGAGGAGCAGACGTCCGATTCCGACGACGAGGAAGAAGAGGAGGCCTTCGACGAAACGTCGGGCTTTCCGGAGAACTTCCCTCGCGTGTCGCGCCTTCAGAACGCCGGCGTGAATTCCATCGCGGAGCTTCGCGAAGTGGACGACCTCACGGAGCTCGATGGCATCGGTGCCTCCTACGCGGAGGACATCGAGGACGGTCTTGCTGAATTTGATGAGACCGGCTCGGTGAGCGCCTAGGTCCTCGCAGCAACTTTGGATTGGAAGGGACGGCCTTCGCAATGGAGGTCGTCCCTTTTCTATTTTCTCTGATCTTTTTCCGGAAACTGCCTTTCATGTAAGGGCTTCCACCAACGGTTTTTCTGATTCCCAACCACCCGTGCAGTTCATATGAGTGAAAAGCAGGAATATCTTCCGAGTGCAAGCAATTCGATTACCCTTCGGCTCAAGATTGAAAATCGGCCGGGTATGCTGGCCAAGGTGACTTCTGTCATTGGAGAGGCAGGAGGAAATATTGGGGCGATTGACATTGTGCGTCCCGGCGAGGAAGAGCTCGTACGGGACATCACCATCAATACGCGCAGTGACGATCACGCCCGCACCATTGTCGATGATATTCATGAGCTTGAGGGCGTGGCGGTTGTAAACGTTTCGGACCGGACGTTTCTATTGCATATCGGGGGAAAGCTGGAGGTAAATAGTAAGACGCCCCTTCGGACTCGCGATCAGCTCTCGATGGCATACACACCGGGAGTCGCCCGGGTGTCTGAGGCCCTTCACGAGGCCCCGGAGGATGCTCATCGGCTAACCATGAAGAGCAACACCGTGGCCGTTGTCTCCGACGGTACGGCGGTGCTTGGACTGGGAGACATCGGTCCCGAAGCGGCTATCCCTGTCATGGAGGGAAAGGGACAGCTCCTTAAAGAATTTGCCGACGTAAACGGCGTACCGCTTTGCCTCGATACGACCGACGTAGACGAGATTGTTGACACGGTTGCGCGTTTCGCTCCGGTGTTTGGGGGCATCAACTTAGAAGACATTGCTGCGCCGCGGTGCTTTGAGATCGAGACCCGTCTGCAAGAGCGTCTCGATATTCCCGTCTTCCATGACGACCAGCACGGAACAGCCGTCGTGGCCGTGGCGGCATTGCTGAATGCCCTTAAGATCGTCGATAAATCGCTCGCTGACTTGAAAATTGTTATGGTCGGGATTGGAGCTGCGGGCTCGGCCGTGACGGAGATGCTTCTTCAGATGGGAGCGGAGACCATTATCGGGGTAGACCGTTCCGGCCCGGTTACGAGCGACCGAGACGACCTGGACGCGGCCAAACAGCGCTACGTGCAAATGACGGATCCGGACGTGGAGGCCGACACGCTGTCTGGGGTGATGGAGGGGGCCGATGTCTTCATCGGGCTCAGTGGACCGGATGTGATTGATGAGGAGGATCTTCAGCGCATGGCGCGGGATCCTATTGTATTCGCGATGGCAAATCCGAAACCGGAGATCATGCCCGAGCGGGCATACCCACACGTGTCGGTCATGGCAACGGGCCGGAGTGACTACCCGAACCAAATCAACAACGTGCTGTGCTTTCCGGGCATGTTCAAAGGAGCGCTCAACTGCCGGGCGACGGACATCACGGATGACATGAAAATTGCGGCCGCCCATGCAATTGCCGAAACCATCGACCCGCGAAGCTTGACTCCGGATTATATCATTCCCAGCGTGTTCGACCAGGAGGTTGTGCAGCGTGTATCATCGGCGGTCTCCGAAACGGCGAAGGAGCAGGGAGTGGCCCGCCGACGCACTTAGTTTCCGTTATTGCATAGAAGGATATCGTAGCAACAATCCCGAAGAAGGCCCCCAAGACAATGGTGCTTTTCTCCTACGTTGTCTGATTACGCAAGCCGTTCCAATACCAGCTGCCAGGACTGGCTTCTGTTCTGGCAGCGTTTGGAATGAAACTGCTGTCGCTCGCTACGGTCTGCTCGTCCTGATCCGAACCGATCAGGTATTCCCCGATCCTTGGTCTCTAGAGTACGACGAGTACTCCCTCCTTCTGGAGAGGTCCTGTAGCGATTGGGGGGCAACTTCGCTAGCGACGCTGGTGCACGTGGGGGAGAGTATAGAGGTGGCTTTCGCGTTCACTGCATGTTTAACGACATCGGAAGAGGAAGCATCACTCGTAGTCTGCACGTTCTGTTCTCGTCAGTTTCGTTAATACGCCATGGCACAAACCATAACGTATCTCCTCGTTTCCGGACTGGAGGACGTGGACGCCGTCCAAAAGCATCCCGTGATTGCTACGTCGGATTTGGCTCATCGGGAGACTCGTGAGGCGAGTTCGGAGCAGATACCCGCTGTCACCTTTGCAGTGGAGCACGCCCTTGAAGAAGAGACCGACTTGAAGGAGAAGGCCCGGGAGTTGTCGATGGATTTCTCAGAAGCAGTCATTGTTCTCTGTGAAGTTGAGGAGCGGTTCGATCACGTAGAGCGACTGCAGAACATGATTTTTATCGGGGGAAAACATGCAGGAAAGATTGAGCACGGCTATGTCTTCAATGTGGGATAGCAGAGGTAGGGTTATTCAAGAGAGCACATAGCGGTGAGCGATAAAATAAGTCTATTCCCTCAATCTTATACTCCTATCCCGATTTGAAAGAATCCGTAAGGAGGAACCGTTTTCCAGTTGGAAAATTGCAAGATTGAACCGCATTAAGAATGAAATCGGTACTGTCCCATGGATGCTGACTTTAAAATGGAAGTGAAGGACCGGGAAGAGGCTGAGCGTGAATTAGGGGCTGGAGGGGGACGAGGTCGGACCTCTAGGTATGAGCCTATTGCTCAAAAGTGGAGCGAGGTAGCAGAAGACGAGTCTATCGTACTTTCGGATCTGGAAAAAAACGACATCCAGAACCTTCGAAACCTGTTATACCGTCGTTTTGGAAAAGAGAACGTCATTGTGCGATCGGCGAAGCAGGACGACGATACCTTTAAAGCAGTGATCCGATCTCGGGAAGGAAATGAATATCTACGAGACGAGTAACATCTGATGTCCGACCGGAATAACGAAGAGGCGAGAAAATAATAAAGCGGGTGGTGATTGGACGTCACCACCCGCTTTGGTTATAGAGTATGTCGTTCGGTGTTATTCTTCGTCCACCGAGTCCATCTGCGCTTTTTGCAACTGACCGGAGTAGTCGACGTACACGGTCTTCTTCTCGGTGAAGAATTCGAAGGCAGCCCAGCCTCCGTCTCGGTGTCCATTGCCTGTGTCTTTGACTCCCCCGAAGGGCATGTGCGCCTCCGCCCCGATGGTGGGGCCGTTGATGTATGTGATGCCCGCGTCGAGGTCGCGCATGGCCTGAAAGCCACGCTGTATATTGTTTGTGTAGATGGCGGAAGAGAGCCCGAACTGGGTGTTGTTGGCCACGTCCACGGCCTCCTCGTACGAGCTTACTTTGAACACAGAGAGCACCGGCCCAAAGATCTCCTCCTGTGCGATTCGCATGTCGGTCGTCACCTCGGTGAACACAGTCGGTTCAAAGAAGAACCCGTCGAGCCCATCTACCTTTGCGGGCGAGCCCCCAATGGAAAGCGTGGCCCCTTCGTTCTGCCCGATTTCAACGTAGCGCGTCACCTTATCGAGCGCGTCCCGGTTGATGAGCGGGCCGACATCGGTAGCGTCGTCGTTGCCGTCCCCAAGCACAAGTGTTTTTGCTTCGGTTTCGACCATCTCGACAAACTGGTCGTGAATGTCCTCGTGACAGATGAGGCGGCTCGTCGCGGTACAGCGCTGTCCTGTAGTTCCGAAGGCCCCCCAGATGGCTCCGTCGAGGGCGAGGTCCAGATCCGCATCCTCCATCACAATCATTGGGTTTTTGCCGCCCATCTCGAGCGAGACTCGCTTGTTGAGCCGCCCGCAGGTTTCGGCGATGCTAGTCCCGACGTCGTAGGAGCCGGTGAACCCGACGGCGTCGACTTGCGGATGCTCGACGAGTGCCGAACCGGTGTCTCCGTCTCCGTGGACGACGTTGATGACCCCGTCGGGGAGACCAGCGTCCAGGAGCGTTTGCACAAACAAAAGGCCGCTCTGCGGGGCCTCTTCGCTGGGTTTGAACACCACCGTGTTGCCCGCAGCGAGAGCTGGAAAAATCTTCCAGGACGGGACGGCCACCGGAAAATTCCAGGCGGTGATAATAGCACACACCCCCACCGGTCGGCGGATGGACATGTTCATTTTATCGGGGAGCTCACTCGGCACGGTATTCCCAAAAAGCCGCCGTGTCTCACTCGCAGTATAATAGGCGGTGTCAATGGCTTCCTGCACGTCTCCTTTCGTTTCGAAGAACGGCTTGCCCATTTCCCGGGTCATGGCCTCGGCGATGTCCGCCTTGCGGTCGGAGAGAAGATCACCGGCCGTTCGCAGTATCTGTCCCCGTTGAGGGGCCGGATAATCATCCCAGTCGGATTGGGTATTGGCGGCCGCCTCGACAGCTTCGTCCACATCTGTCGGGCCGGAGGCAGGAAAGTGGCCGATACGATCGTTGGGGTCAGCGGGACTCGTGACCTCAAACGTCTGGCCGGAGGTGGCGTCGGTCCACGTGCCGTGAATATAGTTCTGGGAGGGAACGGACATAGGCAAGAATCATGTTCAGAGTAGAGCATAGTAAGCGCTTCCAAGGTAGCCGACTCGGCCCGCAAACGTCAACAGATCCCGGGACGAAGAAATCGCATGTTAACGAGGGACAGGCAGGGAGGAGGAACTGATTTTCTTCGCTGATTCCGTGTTGACGTACCCGACCCATATTCGCGGGAGCGTTGGGGGGGGCGAGGGACACTTCTTGCAAGCCGGAAGGAACGGGAGGAAGGGCGAACTTAAGAAGATGTGTTTCAGTACCTTTTCGAGTGGCGACTCCGCCGAGCTATTCAAGATTGTAGATCTCTAATGTCTGCTTCCACGACAACGCCTGATCTTCGACACCATTTGTCCGAGCGTGTTCGAGATACGCCCCCAAGTGGCATCCGCCGCTTTTTTGAAATCGCGGCGACAATGGAGGATGTCATCTCCCTCGGAATTGGCGAGCCGGACTTTGTGTCGCCCAACTCGGCAATCCAAGCTGGAATCGACTCACTGAAGGCCGGCCGAACGAGTTACACGTCCAACGCGGGACTCAAGGAACTTCGAACCCTCATTGTAGAGGAATACGACGAGCGGTACGGCGTCTCGTACAATCCAGAAGACGAGGTGCTGGTGACCGTCGGCTGTAGCGAAGCCATGCAACTGGCCATGCAGGCCCTTTTGGATCCCGGCGACGAGGTGCTGATTCCAGAGCCCTGCTTCGTTTCGTACGGCCCGAACGCGCGGTTTGCGGGGGGCGAGGTCGTGCACGTGCCCACCTCCGTGGAGCATAACTTTCAGGTCACGGCCGATGACATTGAGCCTCACCTCACGGACCGATCGAAGGTCCTCTTTTTGGGATATCCCAACAATCCGACCGGGGCTGTTCTCCGCCGCGAGACGCTCGAAGAGATTTCACGTCTCGTCGTCGAACACGATCTAATGGTCGTCTCCGACGAGATTTACGATCGCCTCATCTACGGCACTGCTCGTGAACGGGGGCACGTGTGTGTCCCGTCGATTGATCGACTGAAAAACCGAACGGTTTTGCTGAATGGGTTTTCCAAAAACTACGCGATGACGGGGTGGCGACTGGGGTTTGCTTGTGCGCCGGCCCCGATTTTGCAGGCCATGCACAAGGTGCACCAGTACATGATTATGAGTGCGCCTACGGTCGCGCAAGAGGCGGCGATTGCTGCACTGCGAGAGGGACAGGAAGATGTAGAGCGCATGCGGAACAGCTACGATGAGCGCCGTCGGGTCATTGTGGAGGGGCTGAATGAGGCAGGGCTTCCCACCTTCGAGCCCGAAGGAGCGTTTTATGCGTTTCCTGACATCACCTCCACGGGGCTTACCTCCGAGCAGTTTGTCCGACAGCTTCTGGAGGAGGAGCAGGTGGCATGTGTGCCCGGTAGTGCTTTCGGGCCGAGCGGGGAGGGGTACGTCCGCTGTTCGTACGCCACCGGCCTGGACGACATCAAGGAGGCGCTCGTTCGCATCAAACGATTTGCATCCAAACATCAGTAGCCCGTGCGCCGCAGTCTTGCAATTATTGGGGTCGTCCTTGGGACGGCTGCCCTGTCGGTTGCTTTACACCTCACCCTGGGATGGGCGGCGACGGTCCTCGCCGGAATTGGGGCAGGAGCCGGGGCCCGGCGGCACGGATGGGCCTTGGGGGCGACGGGGACGGGTCTCGGATGGGCAGGTCTCGTCATCTATTCGGCATTTGTCGCACCGGCCGCCTTTCGGGTCCTGCTTGGTACGCTCGGGGCGTTTGCGGGAACCATTCCCGGCAGCGTCCTCGTAGGGGGGACCGTCTTGATGGGGAGTCTCCTCGGGGCGCTCGGGGGAGGTATTGGCAGTGTTGCTCGCTCTCTCTTTGACCCCCCAGTTTCGGACGAGCGAGACGGCACGCTTCGCACGACCTGACTGTACACAAATAGTCTACGCTGCACGATGAAAAAGTACACGGAGGACGAACTGGAATCCCTTATCGAGCGCGTTGAGGCGCTCGGGGGCTATCTTTGACGTAGAGGGCCGTCGTGAGATGATTGAGGAGCTCAACCGTGAGCGCATGGATCCCAACTTTTGGGATGATCCTGACCGCGCCCGCGAAATTGAGCAGCGCATTGCCCGGGAGGAGGAGTGGGTGGAGGCCTGGGAAGGGGTCAAGGAGCGGGCCGAAAATTTGGAGACGCTTCAGGTGCTTGCGGAGGAAGAAGAGGCTGACCTTGAGGATGAAATTTTTGCCGAGGCCGAAGTCCTTGAGGAAGAGCTCGACCGCCTCGAGCTTGAGAGCCTTCTGGACGACCCGGACGACGAGCGGAATGCCATCTTGACGATCAACCCCGGAGCCGGAGGAACCGAGAGCCAGGACTGGGCGGACATGCTTCTCCGGATGTATATGCGTTGGGCCGAGCGTAAGGAGTACGACGTGGAAATGGTGGCCTATCAGCCGGGGGAGGAGGCCGGGATCAAGAGTGCGACGATCACCGTCTCGGGCGAGTACGCATACGGGCACCTCAAGAGTGAGTCTGGCGTACACCGGCTCGTGCGCATTTCTCCGTTCGACTCCGACAGTCGTCGTCACACCTCCTTTGCCAGTGTATTTGTCTATCCGGAGGTTGATGACAGTATCGAGGTCGATCTTAGCGAAGGAACGATGGACTTCCAAACGTTTCGCTCAGGAGGGAAGGGGGGGCAGCACGTCAACAAGGTCGCGACCGGGGTCCGGCTCGTCTGGGAGGGCGAACTCTCAAACGGGGAAGAGGTGGAGATTACCGCCGAGTGTACGGAGGAGCGGAGTCAGCTCCAGAACCGGAACCGGGCGGAAACCATGTTGAAGAGCCGCATCTACCAGGCCGAGCGTGAGCTCCGAGAGAAGAAGAAAGAAAAGATCGAGAACCAGAAAAAGAGTATTGAGTGGGGCAGCCAGATTCGCTCGTACGTGCTGCATCCCTACAAGATGGTGAACGACCACCGGACGGAGACGAAGATTTCCAATGCTGAGGCCGTTCTGGATGGAGAGATTGACCCGTTCATTCAAGCGTACCTGCTCCAGGGGCGAAAAGAGCGCGATACGTCACCAGCTTAGCGACCTCAGGTGTCGGATCCACTCCGCCTGCGGTCCAGGGGTTCGAAGAGCGGAGAAAAACACATTTGCCGTTCCTTTCGGGCGTCGTTCTTCGTTCACACTAGATGTTTTTGCTACGTTTGCACGACCGATTACAGAAACAAGGCACGAGAGTGGGCGTTTCCCCAATTGATATTTGTCACGTGTCTACAACTTGTGACGAACGATGACAGGGTGGCTTCACGCCGCCCTTTTTTGTTCGCCTTCCTTTTTCTCATGACGACGCAAGAGGGACGTGAATCCCACACAGCAGCGCATTGCCGATCGCGTGCGTTCCCTCACGCAGGAGGTGATTGCGGGGACGAGCTATTTCCTCGTGGACGTTGCCGTACGGGGACACAAAGGAACGCGTGTCGTCGAAATCTACGTGGATTCGCCGGAGGACTTCGGCCACGATGATTTGGCAGTTGTGAGCAAGGAGGTCGGGTTTCTTCTAGACGTGGAGGACGTTGTAGATGGGAGTTACAAGCTCGAGGTGTCTTCGCCGGGGATTAAACGGCCTCTCAAGGTGCCTCAGCAGTACCAGAAGAACGTTGGTCGCACGTTGCGCGTACGATATCAAACGGAGGGCAACGAAGAGATTGTCGTGGGGGACCTTACGAGCGCAAGTGACGATGAGATCGAGCTTGAATTGTCGTCGGGCGACCAGCTCCGATTGCCGTACCAAACGATTAATCAGGCGCGCATCGAGCTCCCGTGGTGACCTGCTCGCCGAGCAGCGGTGTTTTTATCATAGGACGATTCGGTTTAACTTATGCGAAGCGAAGACCTCGTCTCTTCCTTTGGGGAGATTGCCCGGGCGAAAGACATTGACCGGGATACCTTGCAGATCATCGTCGAGGATGTTTTCCGGGCGATGCTTCGCAAGCGGTATGGGGCGGATGAGGCGTTTGAGATCATTTTTAACCCCAAGCAGGGAGACATCCAGATTCTTCACATCCAGGAAGTGGTGGGGGATTGGGATCTCGTGGATCCGGTGACGGAGATTAAGGTGTCCGATGCGAAAGGAATTGACGAGGGCTTTGAGGTGGGGGATGAGGTTGCCAGTGAGCTGGACATTGCTGATTTTGGTCGTCGGGCGGTCATGACGGCACGTCAGACGTTTCGTCAGCGCATCCGCGACATCGAAAAGGAGCAGGTGTACGAGGAGTACACCGAGCTCATTGGTGAGATTGTGGTTGGCGAAATTTACCAGGTGCGCCGGCACGAGACCTTGTTGATGCACGAAGATACGGAGCTCGTGCTTCCGAAGAAGGAGCAGATTCCGGGAGATCACTACCGGAAAGGAAACATGCTTCGCACCGTGGTGAAGGAGGTCCGCCGCGACGCCGGAAGTGACCCGCAAGTGGTGGTCAGTCGTACCTCCCCGGTCTTTATGGAGCGGCTCTTTGAATTGGAGGTCCCGGAGGTGTATGATGGCCACGTCGAAATAAAGAAGGTGGCTCGCATCCCTGGAGATCGGGCCAAAGTGGCCGTGCTGAGCCATGACGAGAAGGTGGATCCTGTCGGGGCATGTGTCGGTGTAAATGGTCGTCGGATTCATGAAGTCGTTCGGGAGCTCTCGAACGAGAACATCGATGTTATGGAATGGTCCGATGACCCGCAAGAGCTTATTGCCCGGGCCTTGTCTCCTGCAGAGCCTACGAGCGTGACACTTAATCAGGACGCCGAGCCTCCCCGGGCACGGGTGGAGGTGGTGGCTGATGAAGTAAGTCAGGCCATCGGGAAGCGGGGGGTGAACATCAAACTTGCGTCCCAACTGACCGGCTATGAGATCGATGTTTACCGTGAGATTCCGGCCGACGAGGAGGATGTCGACATCGAGGAGTTTGGAGACGAGCTGAGCGACGAGACGATTCAAAAGCTCAAGCACATCGGTTGCGACACCGGGAAAGCGGTGCTGGAGCTTTCCGCCGATGCCCTTGCTCGGCGGGCAGACCTTGCCCGGGAGACAGCCCAGCGGGTTCTGGACATTATCGAAACAGAGTTCGAGAAGGGGCCTGGAATTATCGAGTCGATTCGTAACGGCCGCTTCACGGTCGAGTCGGTACTGGAGCCGGAGGCGACGGACGCTGATGGCACGGCGCCGACCGGTGCGGCCCCCGAGCCGCTCGACGAGCCGGCTACTTCTTCCGAACCGGTTGCGTCGGACGCCGCTGAGGCTGACGACGCAGAGCCAAGCGAGGAGACGGACGCGGCTGTGAGCGAAGAGCCAGAGGCGGAGGCGTCTCCCGATGATGATTCCTCTGATTCGGAGGAATCTCCCAGTTCGGAACCCGTGCCGAAGGAATCCGAAGTACAGTCTTAGACTCGTAGTTTCATCCTAGCGATGATCCCGTTTTTCGGGTGGACCCCTTTTGGTTTGACGGCAGATGCTTTGTGATTGAGGCAAAGGCAATCTCAGGGTGCTGCATTGTGACTGAGCATCAGATTTGATTTGCAGTTTGCACGGCTGGTTCCCCGTTCCGCAGACTGACTGAGCAATTACATACTACTACATGGCGACGACGGAGCAACAGACATTCGAAAAGCGGCTCTTTAAGGTCGCGCGGGAGCTCAACGTCTCTACCGATCGGGTCGTAGAGTACCTCGAAGAACACGGGTACGAGGAGGCCCTTACCGGGAACGGATACAATGCTTCCATTGTGGATGAGGAGGCGTATCTGGTATTGCGGGATGAGTATGCCGACGATGCGGAGGCTGCTGCCCGCATTCGGGAGCTCCGATCCGAAAAGGATGGGGGCGGAGCGTCTCAGCGCGATGAGGTGGCGACCCTTGATGAGGAGCAAGAAGCTGAGCCGGAGGCCGGTGCGGAAGACACAGACGAGGCATCCACTGAGTCTGAGGAAGCTGCTGAGGCAGCGACTTCCGATGCCTCCGGTACGCCGGACACCGATTCCGCGGAGGATGAGCCTGATGCGGAGGCTGCTGAATCTGTGACCCCGACCGAAGAAGACGAGGGGGATGGGACGGAGGCCACTGCTGAAGCCGATGCGGCTGATGAGGAAGTCTCCGACTCAGTGACCGATGATGCGGTCGACGAGGAGGCAGAGATTGTCGCCGAAGAGCCCCTTGAAGCAGAGGAATCCCCTGATACTGCGCCGGAAGCGGAGGGTGGGGAGCATGCGGCTGATGCTGCAGAGACAGCGGAGGCTCAGAAACCCTCGGAGACCCCTGACGCGGAGGAAGAGGGGCCCGCACCGGAAGATGAGGCAGATACTGTCGAAGCGGATGCCGCCGACGCGGCGTCTACCGAGGACACAGACGCCGAGGCGCCTGAGGAACCTGAGGCCGTTTCTGAGGAGACGGACACGACCGAAGAGGAGCCCGACGAGGACTCCACCGACGCCGAGGCGACGGATGCCGTTGCCGAAGAGGAGGGCGCGGACTCTGCCGATGAGGAAAGCAAGCCGACCGAAGAGGCGACGGCTGATACGGAGGCTGATGCTTCTTCGGAGGAGGACGTTTCTGAAGAAGAAGGCGACTCAGCAGAGGCGACTGCCTCGACGGAAAGCGCCGACGCCGAGACCAAGGAGGCGGGCGATGAGGAGGCTGAAGAAGAGGAGGAGGGAACCCTCAAGGCCAACCGCTATCGGTTGAGTGGCACTCAGGTTGTCGACAAGGTTGACGTAAATCGCTTTAAGCGCAAGCGGAAACGCAAGCGCAAGAAGAAGGATCAGGAAGACGACGAGGAGGAGAAGAAAGAGAAGGAGGAAGAGAAGAAAAAACAGAAGCAGAAAAGCAAGCAGAAAGGCAAAAAGAAGAAAGGCAAAGATCTCGACGAGGAGGATGTCGAGCAGACCATCCAGGAAACCCTGCAGGAACTGGAGCAGGGTGCCAGCCGCGAGCGTCAGCGCCGCCGCCGTAGGCGTCGAAAGCGCCACGAAAAGGAGCGTCAGCGCCAGCGGGAGCGAGAGCGTGCCCAGGAAGACGTTGTCGAGCTCACGGAATACGTGACGACAGGGGAGCTTGCTAGCCTGATCGGCGAGCCCGTCAGCGACCTCATCGATACGCTGTTTGATGCGGGCATGATGGTGTCCATCAACCAGCGTCTCGATCGCGAAACCATCGAATTTGTAGTCGACGAATACGGCATGCGTGCCGACTTCGTCGATGAGATGGGAGAAGGGGCGATCGAAATTGAAGAGGACGACCCAGAAGACCTGAAGCCGCGTGCACCCGTCGTCACGGTCATGGGGCACGTCGACCACGGGAAAACTTCTCTCCTCGACTACATCCGGAATGCGAATGTTGTGGCCGGAGAGGAGGGAGGCATCACGCAGCACATTGGGGCACACTACGTGGAGCTGACTGACCACGAGGATGAGGCGATCACATTCCTCGATACCCCGGGACACGAGGCCTTTACGGCCATGCGAGCTCGTGGTGCGAAGGCCACCGACATCGTGATCTTGGTGGTGGCGGCCGACGATTCAGTCATGCCTCAGACCATTGAGGCCATTAACCACGCCCAGGCGGCCGACGTCCCCATTCTGGTTGCCATCAACAAGATGGACAAGCGTGAGGCCGATGCGGAGCGGGTACGCGCAGAGTTGGCCGAGCACAATGTACTCGTCGAGGAATACGGCGGCGACGTGCAGTCGGCCGAAGTGTCCGCAGAGACAGGCCTGGGGGTAGAGGATCTCCTGGAAAAGGTTGTGCTCCAGTCCGAGATCATGGAGCTGCAAGCAAATCCCGACCGGGAGGCATCCGGTGTTGTTATCGAAAGTCGGCTGGAGAAGGGGCGGGGCAACGTCATCACCGTCCTTGTTCAGAACGGAACGCTTGAAGTTGGAGACCCCTTCCTTGCCGGCAACTTCAGCGGAAGTGTGCGAGCGATGTTCGACGAACGGGACAACCGAATCGAGTCGGTTGGGCCGTCGCAGCCGGCCCTTGTGCTCGGCTGTGATGGGTCGCCGGAGGTCGGCGATCAGTTTGTCGTGATGGAGGATGAGGGCGAAGCCCGTGACGTTGCTCAGGAGCGCCAGCGCATCCACCGAGAGCAAGAGCTACGCCGCAAGAGCCAGGTTTCGCTGGATCAGGTCAGCCGGCGAATGGCCGAGGGCGAGTTCCACGAGTTGAATCTAATCATCAAGGCGGACGTGGGCGGTTCGGTCGAGGCATTGTCCGACGCCCTCCTCAAGCTGAAGACCGATGAGGTGGCGGTAAACATCATCCACAGCGGCGTTGGAGCCATCAGTGAGAGCGACGTGATGCTTGCACGCGCCTCCGACGCTATCATTCTGGGCTTCCAGGTGCGACCAACGTCCGGAGCACGGGAGGCTGCCAATCGAGAGGACGTCGATATCCGGACGTACTCCGTCATTTACGCCGCGATTGAGGATGTCCGCGACGCCCTCGAAGGCCTCCTCTCGCCCAAGCGCCGAGAAGAGACAAAGGGCCGCGCCGAGGTTCGCGACACCTTCAGCGTCCCGGATGTGGGCACCGTGGCCGGCTGTTACGTTACCGAGGGCACGATCAACCGCAACCACCGCATCCGAGTCGTTCGGGATGGAGTCGTCGTGTACGAGGGCGACATCTCGTCTCTCAAACGGTTCGACGACGACGTCAAGGAAGTCCAGAGCGGATACGAGTGTGGGCTTTCCGTCGAAAACTTCGACGACGTGAAGGTCGACGACGAGCTTGAAGCGTACGTCGTCGTGGAAGAGAAGCGGAAACTCGAAGAGGTCTAGAGCGTCCCGATCCGTCGTTCTTCCTCTCCGTCCCGGTTTTGCGGCTATTCCTTGATTGTCCCATGAGCATCCATAAAGAACGAGTGGCCGAGCTGGTGCAACGCGAGGTTGCGCGCATTCTTCAGCGCGAATATTCGGACCAGCTCCAGCCCATGGTCACGGTCACCCACGTTCGCATGACGGGAGACCTTTCCATCGCCTACGTCTATGTGAGCGTGATGGGGGATGACTCTGAACAGCGCGAAGCAACGTTCAAGCAGTTGAAAGCCCTCAATGCTGAGATTCGAGAGCAGCTTGCGTCTCGAATCCGGCACAAGGTCCGCGAGATTCCAGAACTGCAGTTTTTCCTGGACGAATCGCTGCAACGGGCCAAGCGAATGGAGACCCTTTTTGATCGCATTCGGGAGGAGCGTGAGCGGCGAACGTCATCGGAGGATCCCGCCGAAGACCTCGAATAGAGTATTCCTCTCCTGCAAGTCCTGCGCCTAAGGTGCCCTCCAGTGCTGCCCAACGCGACATACCGAAGGAAATCGTCTTCGAACAGGACGAACTGCCCGCCTCCGCTGATGAGGGAGCTGCACTACTCATCGACAAGCCGAAGGGGCGTACGTCGTTCGACGTGGTGAAGGCGCTTCGGAAGTGGATGAATGTGCGGAAGGTGGGGCATGCCGGTACGCTCGATCCGATGGCGACGGGGCTCCTTATCATATTGGTGGCTCGGCCCGCAACTCGCCTGCAAGAGGCGTTTATGCATTTTCCAAAGGCCTACGAGGGGACGATGCGGCTTGGGGAAACGACGCCCTCGCACGACGTGGAAACGGACGTGCAGGAACAAGAGGACGTCTCTCACCTCTCTCGTGAGGAGATTGAACAGGCCCGGACTGAGTTTGTCGGGGTCATCGATCAGGTGCCTCCGATGTACTCGGCTGTAAAGGTGGAGGGCGAGCGGTTGTATAAGAAGGCGCGCCGGGGGGAAACTGTGGAGCGTCCTCCCCGCCAAGTTCGGGTGGATGCCTTTGAGGTATTGGGCTGGAATGCGCCAGAGTTGAGATTTCGGGTAGAATGTTCGAAAGGGACGTACATCCGGAGTCTTGCTCGGGACCTTGGGGATGCCCTTGGGGTCGGCGCTCACCTGACGTCTCTGCGCAGGATGGCGATCGGTCCGTACACCGTATCCGACGCTTGGCCACTGGGCTCACTTCAGGCTGCACTCAATCAGACGTAGATTGGATCGCTCATGAGGCGTGAACTTGGCTGGGACGACATCGAACACGATGCAACATCTGTCGTGACGGTGGGGACGTTTGATGGGGTGCACCGAGGACATCAGGTCATCATTGAGTATTTGCGAGAGCGGGCAGAGGTGCGTTCGGGTCCCAGCACTCTTCTCTCGTTCGATCCGCATCCCCGTTCCGTGGTGCATGGGAATCAGATTGGGCTGCTGACGACGGTCGATGAGCGGGCCCGGGTGCTCGAAGAGCTAGGGCTCGACCGGTTTGTCGTAATCCCCTTTTCGGAGGATTTTGCCCAGTTGCCGCCAGCCGATTACGTGGAAGAGGTGCTGGTAAACCGGGTAGGACTCCAGGAAATCACTGTCGGGTACGACCATCGATTTGGCCGAAAGCGGGCTGGAGATGTGGACCTGTTGCGAGAACTCGGAGAGCAGTTTTCGTTCGACGTTGATGTGATCCCCCCACAGACGGTGGATCAGCACGTCGTGTCGTCTCGGGGGATTCGAGAGCTCCTGCAAGAGGAGGGCGACGTCGCGCGTGCCGCGGAGTTGCTTGGGCGTCCTTATCAAATGCAAGGACTCGTGTCACACGGCGAAGGGCGAGGGCGCGAAATAGGCTATCCGACGGCAAATCTTGCCCTTCAAGACCCACGGAAGTTGGTTCCTAAGCGGGGGGTGTACGCAACCACCGTGGTCCTCCCATCGGGACGAACCTGCGGAGGAATGATGAACATTGGCCGTCGCCCAACCTTCGACGAAATGGAGGTGACAGTTGAGGTGCATCTTTTTGATTTCGAGGGGGATCTGTATGGGGAAACCCTGACTGTTCAGTTCCTGCAAAGATTGCGCGACGAGCAAAAATTTGACTCCCCGGATGCCCTCGCGATGCAACTTTCCGAAGACGAACGTCATTGCAGAACTATTGTAGAGGAATCGACCTAATCTGCTTTCTCTCTACTGAAAGCGGGTTGGTAGGGCGCCCGGTCTCACGGGCAGCTCTCACGGTTTCTTCTTTAGCATGGTATAATCTAAAGAGGTACCCACACCGCACAATGATTACAAAGGAAGAAACGCAGGAAATCGTTGACGAATATGGCAATGGCCCCGACGATACGGGCACGCCTGAGGTGCAAATTGCCATTTTCACGAAGCGCATTCAGCGCCTCACTGAGCACCTCAAAGATCATCCGAACGACAATTCCACGCGCCATGGGCTTCTGAACCTGGTTGGGAAGCGTCGTGCTCTCCTCAACTACCTTGAGGAGAATGAGATTGAGCGATACCGCAACATCATTGATGATCTTGAGCTCCGGAAGTAACTGGCAGTAGGACGGCGTCCCGTTCGCGGGATGCCGTTTTTCTGTGTTGGGAAGGCCGCAGGGTCCCACGCACCTCGCCCTGAATCGAACGGGCGGGGGGAAGGGCACTGATGCTGTTCGCCACTTGCTGATTTTGATTGACGACGATAGCCATTTATGAAGCCGCAAGCCACCATCGAAGATATTCAATTTGCACCCGAACGTAGTCTCTCTCTGGAGACCGGACGGATTGCCAAGCAGGCCGACGGGTCCGTCGTCGTGCGTCTAGGCGATACTATGGTCCTGTCTACGGCGACGATCAGCGATTCGGTGCGGGAGTCCAACTTCTTCCCGTTGACCGTAGATTACCGGGAAAAGTTTGCTGCTGGCGGGAAGGTGCCCGGTGGATTCATTAAACGAGAAGGACGTCCCACCGATAAGGAAACCCTTACTTCTCGCCTTATTGACCGTGCGATCCGGCCCCTTTTCCCGGACGGGTTCTACCATGACGTGCACGTGGTCAACTTTGTGATCTCGGCCGGCCAAGACTACGACGCCGACGTGCTGGCAGGTGTGGGGTCGTCTGCCGCACTGATGACCTCGGGCGCTCCGTTTCAGGGACCGATTGCGGAGGTGCGTGTGGCCCGCGTCGATGGGGAGTTTGTCATCAACCCCACGATGCAGCAGACGGCAGAGAGCGACATGGACCTGATCGTGGCGGGGAAAGAAGATGCCCTTGTGATGGTGGAGGGGGAAGCCGATGAGGTCAGCGAAGAGGACATGATCGATGCTCTCGACGAGGCGCACAAGTCGATTCGGACGCTGTGTCGAGGCCAGCATCAGCTCGTAGAAGCGTACGGGGAGCCGGAGCCGTTCGAATGGGAGGCCGATCTTGTGCCCGATGCGCTCGTCGACAAGATGAAGCAGCAGTACGGCCGCAAGGTGGCCGATGCGATTCGTGGCGAGTACAGCAAGGAGAAATTCTATCAGGGCATTGACGCCATCAAAGAGGAGGCGACGGCGGACCTTCTTGGAGACGCGAAAGAGACGCCGGAAGGGTACACCCGCGACGACATCCACTCGGCCGTCGAGAACGTACAGAAGGACGAAATGCGGTCGATGATTGTCCAGGAAGGACAGCGCATTGACGGCCGTGGCGAGGAGGATGTTCGAGACCTCTGGATGGAGGTTGGATACCTGCCGCGTGTACACGGATCTGCCATCTTTACCCGGGGCGAGACGCAGGTTCTCGGGTCTGTGACCCTTGGGACCTCCGAAGACGTGCAGGCAGTCGATGAGGTCTTTGCGGAGACCGACAAGACCTTCTATCTTCACTACCGTTTTCCGCCGTTCTCTGTGGGAGAAGCGAGCTACCTGCGGGGGCCCAAGCGCCGCGAGATTGGACACAGCATGCTCGCCGAGCGTGCCCTGCGACCGGTAATTCCGGAACAGGAGCAGTTCCCCTACACGATCCGAATCAACGCCGACGTCATGGAGTCAAACGGCTCCTCGTCTATGGCGAGCGTCTGCGCCGGAAGCCTGGCGCTCATGGATGCGGGGGTCCCGATCGAGAAGCCCGTGGCTGGCATTGCCATGGGACTCGTTCAGCACGAGGACGAGACGAAAGTGCTGACCGATATTCTCGGTCAGGAGGATCACCTGGGCGACATGGACTTCAAGATCACGGGAACCCGGGACGGGGTGACGGCCTGCCAGATGGATATGAAGATCGAGGGCCTGTCCCGAGATGTCCTTCTGAAGGCGCTGAAGCAGGCCCGAAAGGCCCGCGAGTTCATTCTGGATGAGATGGAAGAGACGATTTCGGAGCCGCGGGAGGATCTTTCTAAGTACGCTCCCCGGCTGACCAAGCTGCAAATCGATCCGGATCGGATCGGTGCCGTCATTGGTCCCGGCGGCAAGGTTGTGAAGAGCATCCAGAAGGAGACGAATACGGAGATCTCCGTGGATGAAGATGAAGGCGTGGGGATCGTCACAATTGCGGCGACCAATCAAAACGATGCGGAGGCTGCGATCGAACGTGTGAAGCAAATTGTGGCGGTGCCGGAGGAAGGTGAGGACTATATCGGCACAGTGAAAGGCATCCGCGACTTTGGAGCCTTCATTGAGATTATGCCGGAGCGAACGGGGCTGCTCCATGTCTCTGAAATCTCCCACGAGTATGTGGAGGACATTGAGGAATACCTTCAGGTGGGAGACAAGGTGAAGGTACACCTCCTTGAAGTGAAGGACGACGGGAAGATGCGTCTTACACGGAAGCCGTTCCTGTCGGAGGAGGATGAGGAAACGGCCGACCAATAAAGCCCCCCCCCCCTCACTTTTGAAGTGCTTTACGTAAGGGCGAGGGCCGTTTGGCCCTCGCCTTTCGCGTAGGTGCCTATCAAGCCGTTGGGAGGGAGATGGAGTAGCTGTGGGGGCTCAGGATGGGTGCTCTCTCCGACGGTACATATCGAGCCATATCACTGTTTGATCACTTTCAGCATGAAAGTACTTGTTACGGGCGGCGCAGGGTATATCGGGAGCGTTGGCGTTCACGAGCTTGTGCACGAAGGCTATGAGGTCGTTGTCTTCGATAACTTGTCTCAAGGGCACCGGGCGGCTGTTCATCCGGAGGCGACGTTTGTAGAGGGAGACCTGCGTGACCGAGAGGTTGTGGATCGAACCCTCGGGGAGCATGAGCCTGATGCGATTATGCATTTTGCTTCGAAGTCGCTGGTGGGAGAGTCGATGGAGAAGCCGTTCTTGTATCTTGATGAGAATGTGCGGTGTGGCGTCAATTTGATGCGATGTGCTGTGAAGCACGACGTGGAACGATTCATTCTTTCGTCCACCGCCAATTTGTTTGGAACGCCGGACTCGATTCCGATTGATGAGGAGGAGTCCATCGAGCCGGGGAGTCCATACGGCGAATCAAAGAATGTTCTTGAGCGGACGCTGCAGTGGCTGGACGAACTGGATGCTCTTCGTTTTGCAACCCTTCGTTACTTCAACGCGGCGGGGGCGGCTTCAGCGGATCTGGGAGAGGACCACGATCCGGAGACGCATCTCCTTCCGATTGTCCTGGAGGTAGCGGCCGGCAAACGTGATAAGATTGAGATCTACGGGGACGACTACGATACGCGCGACGGCACCTGCATTCGGGACTTCGTCCACGTGCGTGACCTTGCACAAGCTCACATCCTTGCGCTGGAAGCTCTTGAGAACGGGAGCCGCGTCTATAATCTTGGAAATGGCAACGGGTACAGCGTTCGTGAGGTGATTGACACTGCCCGGGCCGTGACCGGTGCTGAAATCCCGTCGGAAGTGGGTCCGCGTCGTCCCGGCGACCCTCCTGAACTCATTGCGAGTAGTGATAAGATTCGCCGAGAACTGGGATGGGAGCCTCAATACGGAGACTTGGAAGAGATTATCGAGAGTGCGTGGGCGTGGCACCGGAAGCACCCGCATGGATACGATGACTTTTAGAAGCTGCTTTCCCTGCAGGCACTGGGCATTTGGTAGGACGCAACGACTGCGGTCCCGGTTCACAGCAAGAGACTGAGGGGTCGTCCTTTTTCGTTAGCTTGACACCATCTTTTTGAAGGCCGATGTACCGCGTTGAGCTACAGCAGTTTGAGGGGCCAATGGACCTCCTGCTGTTCTTTATTAAGCGGGATGAGGTGGACGTGTACGACATACCTATTGCCCGCATCGCGGACGAGTATCTCGCGTATGTGCGTGTACTCGAAGAGATTGATCTGGACGGGGTCGGGGACTTCATCTACATGGCGGCGCTTCTGATTAATATCAAGGCGCGGATGCTCCTGCCAACAACGGAGACCGACGAGGAAGGGGAGGCCGTAGACCCGCGTCGTGAGCTTGTGGAGCGACTGCTGGAGTATGTCCGCTTCAAAGAGGCGGCCGACCAGCTTTCGACTCGGCGTGAACATCGGCGTGAGCATTTTACACGGGGAGATGCCTCAGCACATCGGGAGCAGGTCGAAGAGGAGCACGACGTTGAAGTGGATGCGTCGGTCTACGACCTCATGGAAGCCCTCGGCGAGATGCTCAATCAGGCCGAAGAGGAGGACAGTGAACCCGTTCATGAGGTTGAACCGCTCGAACACTCCGTGGAGGAACAGCAGCGCTATGTCCTAGACCGCGTGATGGAAGAGCCGCGAATTACCTTCGCCACCCTGGTCCGGCGCCGAAGCAAGGGATTCATCATTGCTACATTCCTCGCAGTTTTGGAGCTGACGCGACAGCATTATCTCCGGCTCGACCTATCGGCAGGTCCAGCGGACTTTGCGATAGAGGAACGGGAGGAGCAGCCGCTCCAGCCCGAAGACCCAGCTCTAGAGAACATGCCCGCGCCGTCGGGAGACGGAGCACCGTCTGACGCTGCCTCCGACGAATGATTTGACTTCTGTATTTCTGTTATTGCAAAGAGAGATGTCAAACCAATCCTCAACTCCTTCCACCGCAGAGTCCTCCGGCGATGCTCACCCGCCCACCGACGATCACACGCTCGCGGAGGCGGCTGAGGCCATCATTTTTGCTGCCGACGAACCCGTGACCGCTGAACGGATCGCCGAGATCGTGTCAGAGGTAACCGGCCAGCCCGAAGTGTCTGACGAGGAGGTTCAAACAGCGATCGAAACGATTAATGAGGAATACGAGGCTTCTGGTCGGGCCCTCGAGATTCACGAGTGGGGGGAGGGCTACCGGATGGCTACACGCTCGACGCTTTCTCCATTCGTGAAGACGCTCTTTGTTGGCGAGCAAGAGAAAAGTCTCTCGCGCTCGTTAATGGAAACCCTCGCTGTCATCGCCTACCGGCAGCCTGTAACACGGCCGGAGGTAGACTTCATTCGGGGAGTCAACTCAGACTATGCGATCGGAAAACTGTTGGAGATGGAGCTTGTCGACGTAGAGGGACGGGCCGACTCGTTGGGGCGCCCTCTTCTGTACGGTACGACTTCGCAGTTCCTTGAGCAATTTGGGTTGAAGAGTTTGGACGATCTCCCAACACTCCGGGAGGTCGAAGAGTTGTTGGATGATCCCGCATTTGACGAGGAACGGGCCAAGCTGTTACGCCTCGACAAGGAAGAAGAGGTCTCGGTGGACGATATTCTGGAGGAGGTGGAAGAGGAAGAGAAGAAGGAAGAAGCGGAGTCCTCCTCTCCGGAAGAAGAGTGACACGGAAGTCGTCCTCCCTTGTGCTAACTTGTGTTTCGGACAGGGGAGGGAGACTGTATGAGCTCAGAGATCGGTTCGGTGAGACAGGGAGGCCCAAGGACCTTTTTTGAGGGCCGGAATGTTTGACGACGCACGACGTTATTCATAGGTGATCCTATTCCATGACGGGTTCCAGCGAGCATGCCGAACGACAGGGCATGCGAATCAACAAGTACATTGCACACACAGGCTACTGCTCTCGCCGCGACGCCGACCAATTGGTAGAGGAGAGGCGCGTCAAGGTGGACGGAGAGCTTGTAACCGAGCATGGACGGAGGGTGCGAGAGGGACAACGGGTCACAGTAGATGGGGAGGTTCTTGAGCTACGAGCACTCGAACACATCCTCCTCAATAAGCCAAAGGATACGATTAGCACCACGGACGACCAAAAAGATCGTCAAACGGTCTTGGACGTGGTGGGAGTGCCCGAAGAGAATCCGTCGGGACTTTTTCCGGTGGGACGATTGGACCGCAATACGACGGGCGTGCTTTTGATTACGAATGATGGCGATTTGGCTCATCGCCTCATGCACCCCAGTTACGAGGTTTCGAAGATCTACTACGTGCGGACCCAAAAACCGGTGCTTCCGCATCAAATTGACACCCTTCGGCGAGGCGTAGAACTGGACGACGGGCCGGCGTCCGCGGATCAGGTCGCGTATCTGGACCCGAACACGAAGACTGATGTTGCACTTGAGCTGCATGAAGGCCGTAACCGGCAGATCCGCCGCATGATGGAGTCTCTTGGGCACGACATCGTGCAGCTTGAGCGTGCGAAGTATGGAAGTATTACCACCGGAACTCTGCAGCGCGGCGAATGGCGACGCCTGACCTATGAGGAAGTGGATGACCTTCGCGAGCGAGTTGACCTTAAGTAATCGAAATAGATACCACTGATATGGATACGCGCCAGACAACGAGCAACGGGACCCTCCAGTCGGCCATGGATCGAAAAATCAAGGCCGAGGGGCTGACGTACGATGACGTACTTTTGGTGCCGGCCCGGTCGTCGGTGATGCCGCGCCAGGTAGATACGTCCTCGTGGCTCACCCCTCGCATTAAGTTGAATGTTCCCATCCTCTCAGCGGCGATGGATACCGTCACGGAGGCCGACATGGCCATCGCCCTGGCGCGAGAAGGAGGGGTTGGCGTACTGCACAAGAACATGTCCATTGAGGAGCAGGCTGCCGAGGTGCGCCGTGTAAAGCGGTCGGAGAATGGCATGATTCTAGACCCGATTACGATTTCTCCGCACGACACCGTGGCGGACGCTCGGGACAAGATGAGTCACTATTCGATCGGCGGCATTCCGGTCGTAGATGAGTCCGATAAGCTGGTTGGGATTGTCACCAATCGAGATGTTCGGTTTGAACTCAACGGGGACACTCCCATCCGGGAGATGATGACAGAAGAAGACCTTGTTACTGTCCCAGTGGGGACGACGCTTGATGAGGCGGAGCGCATACTCCAGCAGCACAAAATTGAGAAGCTTCCGGTCGTCGACGACGAGGGGTACCTGAAGGGACTCATTACCTTTAAGGATATACGTAAGCGTCGCAAGCATCCGAACGCATGCAAGGACGATCATGGGCGGCTTCGCGTCGGGGCGGCAGTCGGTGTGACGCCGCAGGTGGAAGATCGTGTTTCTGCGCTCGTCGAGGTGGGGGTCGATTTTGTCGTCGTCGATACCGCGCACGGGCATGCGGAAGGGGTTCTAGAGACGGTGGATGAGGTCTCGTCGCGATTCGGAGACGAAGTTGAGGTCATTGCCGGTAATGTTGGCACGGCCGAAGGCACCCGAGATCTCATTGAGGCTGGGGTTGATTGTGTCAAGGTGGGCATCGGGCCGGGCTCGATTTGCACGACGCGCGTGGTGGCTGGCGTTGGGGTGCCACAGCTTACGGCAATCATGGAGTGTGCAGAGGTGGCGCACGAGGAGGGGATTCCATTGATTGCGGACGGGGGCATCAAGCAAACGGGCGACATCTCGAAGGCCCTTGCAGCTGGTGCTAGCGCAGTAATGATTGGCGGCTTGTTTGCAAGTGTCGAGGAGAGTCCGGGCGAAACGATTATTTACGAGGGGCGAAAGTACAAATCATATCGAGGAATGGGCTCTGTCGGGGCAATGGGAGCCGGTAGCAAAGACCGCTACTTCCAGGATGCGGAAGATGAATTGGAAAAGCTCGTGCCGGAGGGCGTCGAAGGACGCGTGCCTTACAGCGGAACCCTCAGTGAAGTGATTCACCAAATGTCGGGCGGGTTGCGTGCTGCCATGGGGTACTGCGGCTGTGAGTCTGTTCAGGAACTCTACGAAGACGGTCAGTTCGTTCGTACCACAGCGTCCGGGATCCGCGAGAGCCACCCCCACGATGTCGAGATTACGCAGGAATCGCCCAATTACTATTCGGGGCGTAACTCAAAGGAATAGCACTTCACGCTTCGCCACACCCCTCGTTTGCACTCATGCCGAATCGATTCGACCGTATTCGCCGGCGCCTTGAGGAGCAAGGCGCCGACGCGCTACTTCTTTCATTTCTCCCCAATATTCGATGGGCGTGTGGATTCACGGGCTCAAACGGCCTCCTTCTCGTAGGGCCGGAGCAGGCGACATTTGTCACCGATGGACGGTACACGGAGCAAGCGCGTCAGGAGGTGAGTGGCGCCGACGTTATAATCGCGAGAAATGGGCTCATGACCCGTCTGATGGAAGGGGGGCATTTGGAAGGATACAGCCAGGTGATTTTTGAGGCCGATGACGTTACGGTCTCCAAACGACAACAGCTGGAAGAAGAGTGCAGCACGATTGAGTGGCAACCAATCTCTGGACTTCTCACACGCGATGTTGCGGTGAAGGAAGATCCAGAGATTCGCCAGATTCGTCGTGCGCAGGCGGTGACGGAGGCCGTGTTCGACTATATTCTTACTCAGGTGGAGCCCGGCCGCAGTGAGCGCGAAATTGCGGCGGAAATCATTTACGACCATCTCCGCCGTGGGGCAGAGAAGATGGCGTTTGACCCCATCGTAGCATCGGGGCCTAACGCCGCACGGCCCCATGCACGACCCACTGATCGCACGTTGCAGGAGGGAGATCTTGTTGTCTTGGACATGGGGTGCATCCTTGACGGATATGCCTCCGATATGACCCGAACCGTGGCCATTGGGGATCCCGGCTCCGCAGCACGGGAGGGATATGAGCTCGTGCGCCGTGCACAGAAACAGGCGTTGGAGCATGCCCGCGCTGGGCTGAAAGCGAAGGAAATAGATGCTATGGCGCGGGATGTAATTGCCGAGGAGGGCATGGAGGAGTACTTTTCGCACGGCTTAGGCCACGGCATCGGTCTGCAGGTACATGAATGGCCCCGTGTGTCGCATGCATCGGAGGATGAGCTTCCATCCGGGGTTTGTGTCACGATTGAACCGGGCATCTACGTGCCGGAGGAGCAGTACGGGGTTCGAATTGAAGACATTGTCGTTTTGCAGTCGGGAGGGATTGAGAATCTGACGACAACCTCAAAGGAGTTAAGAGTCCTATAGCCTTAGAGAGGGAAGGTCGGAGCCTTTGTATCCTCCGAGTTCGTAGATCTCGAGCCAAAAGTGATTTTTTTGTTGCCCGGTAGGCTCTACTACAAGACTCATTTGAGTGCTATTCTACTTTCCAGGGTTTTTGATTTCCGTTATTGCATAAGAGCTTTGAAAACAAAAAAAGCACTATCACTGGTCCTCCTACTGGCCCTCCTCTTTCCGCAGGGAGGATTTGGACAAAGCCAGCCCGCTCCCGAGCTGATCGTCCGTCTCACATCTCCCTCGACTGACCTCGTTCAGACGCTGGATGCGGGTCCTCCCTCTAAATCACGTGACGACTCTCTCTTTGCGGGCGTTGCGGCCGTTCAGTCTCTTTTTCCTTCCTCGACTGCCAAAGCCAGAAGGGGATCGGCAGAATCGCCATCGATATACACTCTCCGCGCTCGGGACTCGACTGTCTTTCGGCTCCTCCTGCGCCGCTGGCGATCTCGGCCGGACGTTGCGTACGCCCACCCGAACTACACCTTTCGCGTCCATTCGGCTCAGCGCGACATCCCATCCAATCCGATCTTGGCGCCGAACAATCCCCGCGCTGATAGTCTCGACCACCTCGGGGTTGTTCAGGCTTTCGAAGGATGGGATTTCACCACCGGAGCATCGGATGTCACTATAGGGATCGTAGACACCGGATTTTACCTCGAGCACCCGGACCTCCGCGACGAGTTTTGGATCAACGAACCGGAAGACATTAACAACAATGGACGGTTCGACCCGGGGGACCTAAATGGGATTGATGATGACGGAAACGGGTTCGTCGATGACGTCATCGGATATGACTTTGTAGATCGCCCATCTCCCCTTCAGGAAGGGGAGTACGAAACGCGCGATCCGGATCCCTCGGCGGATCCAAAGGCGCAGGGAAGCGGCCACGGATCGTCAGTTGCCGCCGTTGCGGGGGCTTCTCCCCAAGATCCGGAGATCGGAATTGCCGGAGTTGCTCCAGGAGCGAAACTCGTAGGACTTCGAGCATTTGGTGGCGACGGCGTGGGCCGTTCCGACGACATTGCCGCGGCTATTGTGTACGCGGCCACTATGGGTGTGGATGTCCTGAATCTTTCCTTCGGCCGCAGTCGTCCAGCGCCCGTGATCCACGATGCCGTCCAATTTGCGCACGACCAGGGGACGATCATTGTTGGGTCCGCGGGAAATGAATTGACGGATGATCCCCACTACCCCTCCGACTATCCCGAAGTTCTCTCGGTGGTGTGGCTAGCGGAAGACGGGGAGGGATTGCCCCAGTTCAATCGCAGTCAGTACGGAATTGGGGTCGACATCGGAGCACCGGGGTCGGGGGTTTATACCGCTGACTTTCCGGCTCAGGCCGTTTCGCAAGGCATGGACCCGGAGACAACGGACCTTTATCGGTCGATCAATGGATCTTCGTTCTCGGCGCCGCAGGTCGCCGGGGCTGCGGCGCTTCTTCGATCTGCGGATTCGTCGCTTTCCCCTGCGTCGGTTCGGAGTATTTTGACGGCGACGGCCGACGACCTCGAGGCAGAGAGTTGGGATCATCAAACGGGGGCTGGCCTGCTCAACGTAGACCAGGGCCTGTCACGGGCATATCCGGCCCGCACCGAAATCGTGCATCCATCTCATAATCAGGGCATTTCTGGGACGGATGCCCTTCCGATCGTCGGGACTGCACTGAATCCCGCCTTCGAAGAGTACGCAGTGTACGTAGCGAAGGGGACCTCGAACTTGGATGAGCGGACCGATCCCTGGATGGAGCTCACCGGGCCGACGAGCACGCAGGTTTTACGGGACACGATTGCCACGTGGCCCCTTGCCAACGTGGAGGAAGGGGAATACACTCTTCGGCTCGTAACGAGGCTTCAGGATGGAGGAACCATTGAGGATCGTCGACGGATCATTGTCGATCGAACTCCACCGAGTCTCCGAGTTGAGTTATTGGGAGATGGGCGAATCAATGGGGAGCATGGGATTGTGGGAGATTTGGTAACGGACGATCGTACCCGACTCACTACCACGATCCGGCTTTTCGGAGTGGAGGCCGTCGTTCAGAGTGAGCAGGTGGCCCGACGCCACGGTTTGGCGTGGGCCAATGAATCGGGACGAACAGGAACCGCGGAGGTGCAAATCCGCGCACGGAATACGAGTGGCCTCACAACGACTCTCGACACAACGCTCCAGCTTCCCGGCGACCAGGAAAATACGGCTCTACTCCACCGCAACTCTACATCGGTGCCGCGGGGACGCCTTTTATCGAAGGCCACGGATTTTGATGGGGATGGCCTCCACGAGATCGTGCTTAATCAGTCGACGGAGGGGGGACTCTCTGATAGCCTTCGCTCCTTTGAGTGGAGAGGGGATGGATTCGTATCGGCTGATACGCTCATCGCCACTCTTTTTCCGAAAGACGTGGGGGATACAGACGGCGATGGCCTACAAGAGATTCTGTTACAGGTTCGGGCCGGGACGCTGCTTCTCGAACAGCGATCCGAAACTGCCTTCCCTGATGACCTCATCTTTGCCGATACGACCAGTACGGACGAGAAGCCGCTGCTCAATGGCACGCGGCTTACGGATTTCGATGGAGATGGCAACGGGGAGATCCTCGCTACGACCGGCCGCCAGTGGACGGTCCTTGAGCATACCAACAGCGGGTTCGTCCCAAGATTTCGTCTCGACAACCCGACCGCTCAGACGGGCAGAGACTCGGCACTGGGCAATGCCTTTGACACCCCTGCCGCACAAACGGGGGATTTTGATGGAGATGGCCGGCGAGATCTGCTCGTCGGCGATCGAGACGGGGATGTGATTGTCTACGAGGCGACGGGCACTGAAGATATGACCGTGGCCTGGACTCACGAGACGGATCGCGTAGATGCGGGCAATCGGTTCGCGGCTGGTGATATAATGTCGGGGGGCGGACGCGAGTTCGTGACTATGACCACGTATCCGCCGTTTCCCAACGAGAACGGAGAATCCGCTCCCCAGCTCTCAGTATATTCCATCTGGACGAGTACCGGAGATAACTCGTATGAGCGCGTGTACACGCTCCCCGTAGCTGGGCCGTATACGGACTACGGTTCGATGACTACGGCCGACCTGGATGGAGACGATTTGCAAGAGGTTGCGATTGCACATGCTCCTTCTCTGCTTGTTTTGGACTGGAAGCAGGGACAATGGCAGGTGCTTCATGAACACACTCGTGCGCCTCCGCTCCAGAGTCGGGGACTTGTGGCCGCCGACTTTTCGGGGTCTGGAAGGCCCTCGCTCGTGGCCGAAACCGCGGGGGATTCCCTCGCCCGGTTTTCGGTGGATCCTGCTTCTCTTCCGGTTTCTCCTCCACGGTGGACTCGGGCCCGTCCTACCGGCGCTAATGAGGTTGTTCTCGAATGGCGAGCCCCGGGCGCCGACTCTGTCTCGATTTTTGCCGGCCCGCCCAACGGCCCCCTCAATCACATTCGCGGCACGGTGGACTCTACGGTCCGTATTGGAGGCACAGCAGAACGGCGCTTTGCCCTGCGTGCCTGGGAGAACGGAACCTCCTCGCCGCTTTCGTCTCACCGGCGTCTTCGTCCTCACGCCGCAGCGACTGTAACTGAGGTGGGCTATCCGAGCCCTCACGCCGTCAAGCTTCGGTTTACCGAGCGTCTCGCCTCCTCTACCCGATCGGAGCAGTTCCAGTTTGGGCCAGCGTCAGTTCATCCGACCACCCTCATACAGAGCAATGACCAGACGGGGGTGGTGCTGCGCTTTCCGGCGCGAGTAGCGGGGCAGTCCGGACGTTTGCAGTGGGCTCACGTAGTGGATACGGATGGCCTACCCGTCGGCCAGACGGACCAGAAGATTGTGTTTCCGGCCTCGGAGCAGCGCTCGCTCTACGTTGAGTCGACCGAAATTCTGGATCAGCGTCGAGTACGACTCTCCTTCAACGAACCCCTCTCTGCAGGAGCGGCCACCGACCGTGATCGTTACAAGATTCGCCCTCGGGGCCGGGTTGCTTCGGTCGAGTTCTCGACGGAGGCCCCCACGACCGTGACCCTTCGCGTAGAGGGCCTCGTGATCGGAGCAAAGGGGAGGGAGTCCTCCCTAACGGTTACGGAGATGATAAGCTTAAACGGGCACCGGCTCACAAAGGAGGGAGGAACGGTGCGTCTCACCACGCCTGCCGATGACCTTTCAAACGTTTATGTGTACCCGAATCCGTACCGTGCACAGCAACATGACGGGAGTGTGACCATCGCGGGCCTTCCGACGGAGGCATCGATACGCATCTTTTCGCCCGACGGGCGACTTGTCCGTCGACTTTCGGTGGAGGCCAATCGAGACGGAGGGGTGCGCTGGGATCTACGGAATCGTCGCGGAGAGCGCGTTCCGGCCGGGATCTATTTGTTCCGGGTAAACGCGCCAGATCATTCTCCCGTGCTTGAAAAGGCAGCCGTCATTCGCTAGCACTCCGGTCCCTTGTTGTTGGGGACGACGCTTGTGGGTGGTCAACAGTCGATTGCGGACGAAATGCAAACTCTTCTCAGCTTCGGTCCCCGCGCAGGCTATGGGACAGCCGGTGGCACCGGTCTTTTGTTGTTCAGCCTTCCGCTGATGGCTGCTCAGGCATGGGCGTGGCCGGGATTGGTGGCCGCGTCGTTTGCGGCTATGCTTGGGCTGGTCGTTCTCTGGCAGCGAGATCCGCTGTCGAAACGCCAAATTCTCTGGGGGGCGCTTCTGCTCCGAATTGCGTTCCTTCCCCTGTTGCCCGGACTGACGGACGATTTATACCGGTACATTTGGGATGGATGGCTGCAGATGGAGGGCGTAAACCCCTACCGGTATGTCCCCGAGCATGAGGCGCTCTCGAACTATCAGTCGAGTCAAATCTACCCGCGGCTGAATTCTAAGCCGTACTACAGCGTTTATCCGCCCCTCAGTCAGATTTTCTTTGCCGTTGGGGGATGGTTTTACCCGTACGGCTGGACGGTAAGCTACTACGTTCTGAAGGGCCTCTTTGCGGCCGCTGAGTTTGGCGGGGTCGTTTTATTGAGTCGCCTGACCTCGGCCCGCAATCTCCTACTCTACGCCTGGAATCCTCTGGTGCTCATCGAGACTGCGGGCCAGGGACACACAGAGGCGCTTTTGCTTCCGCTAATCGTGGGCGGGGTATGGGCCGTCCGAAAAGGAAGGGGGCGACTCGCTTCCCTGGCGGTGACTGGTGCCGGACTCGTAAAAATCTATCCGTTCGTACTTGCACCTTTTCTGGTGCGCCGGTATGGATGGACGGCCGTTTGGCCCGGCGCAGTGCTTGCCGTGGGTCTTAGTCTTCCGTACGCTGCCCCGTATACGCTTCCGCACCTCAAGGCGTCGGTCGACCTCTTTGCGGAGCTGCTGGAATTCAATGCGGGACTGTACTACCTCGTGAAGTATGTCTTCTGGCTCCTCACAGGGGCAGACTGGAGCAAGCAAATTGGCCCTGCGTTCCGCTACCTCTTTTTGGCGTCCCTTCCGCTGCTCTATGTCCTGGACTGGAGGTGGAACTGGTCGTTCCGGTGGGCTTGCCTACTGACGATTGGTCTCTTCTTGGTTCTTAGCACGACGGTTCACCCATGGTATTTTCTTCCGGTGCTCGCCCTGAGCGTTCTTCATGAGCGTCCGGCCTGGCCCTGGTTTTGGGTGGGAACGTGTGCGATTGGCACTTACCTCTTCTACATCGATGGACCGTACTGGCTCTGGGTCAACCTAGGGTGGGGTGGGGCAGCTGTCTTTGGACTCTGGTGGTACCGCATCCCCTTACGAACGCTCATGGAAGACGGCGTCCATGCCGTTCGAAATCGGATTCCGTCGCCGTGAGTCTCGCGGGGGCGTGCACAAATGACCTGGCCATTTGGTATTAGTCCGACGCAAAGTAGTCAAGCACATCGTCTGGCGTGGTGGTAGACGCGTCCATCCACGTGTACTCGTCGTATCGACGAAACCAGGTCAGTTGACGTTTGGCATAGCGCCGGGTATTGCGCTTTACCAGACGGACCATTTCATCATAGTCGTCGATCTCGCCCTGCAAGTACTGGATGGGCTCTCGGTACCCAATGGTACTCAGAGGCGGCTCATCGAGTTGAACGCCGTCAATTTCCATCACGGTGCGCACTTCGTTCATAAGGCCGTCCTCCAGCATCCGGTCTACACGGCGATTAATGCGATCGTAGAGCGCTTTGCGTTCCCGATTCAGTACAATTGTGTCGTACGTGAAGGGAGGCTCCGGCTGATTCTCATAGTAGTGGGTCAGGGGCTTCCCCGTGCCGTGGTACACCTCCAGGGCACGAATCACCCGCTGGGTCTTCGTTGGATCTGCTTTTTCTGCCTGCGTCGGGTCCACTCGTTGCAACTCCTCGTACAAGGCTTCTTTCCCCTCCGTCTCCATGCGATCCTCCAATCGTTCCCGCACGTCATCGTCCACGTCGGGAATATCCGCAAGGCCGTACTGTAAAGCGTGAAGGTACAGTGTCGCTCCCCCAACAATGAGAGGACGGCGTCCTCGGTCGAGAATCTCTCGAATCCGAGCATTGGCCTCCTCCGCGTATGTTCCGGCCGAGAACGGCTCGTGCAGGGATCGCTCACCAATAAAGTGGTGGGGCACTCGGTCGAGAGCGTCGGCGTCGGGCTTCGCCGTACCGATAGTAAGTTCGCGATAGACCTGTCGGCTATCAGCGGAGATGATTTCTGCGTTGAGGGCCTCCGCCACGTCGAGGCTTATTTCGGTTTTGCCGACGGCCGTAGGCCCGGCAATCGTGAGGAAGGGACCGGAGGCTTCTTGTGAGGAGGGCGTAGGAGCAGTCATTCAGCGGAATGGAGCGTCGTCTTGAGTATTGCATCGGCCCTCACACACGGATAGAAACCGTCACCGTTCAGCAGCGACGGCCGTGAAGGCCGCACCATGATGACGTGCGCCTACGGGCACCTCCATATCGTGATGTCGGGATCACCTGCGTACATATAAAAAAGCCCACCGTCGGCGAACCGACGGTGGGCAAACGGGAGCAACTGTCCCGAGGGAGCGGTTTTCCTGTTAAGCACCAGCAGTCACCGGCTCCGCATATTCATCCACGTCAAAGCCTTCTTCGATGGACTTCGCGCGGGCGATGTTGTAAATCAGAACTCCGTATCCGGCCTTCGCCAGGACATCAGCAATGGTGTATCCGACCTGGATGGCAACGATGGTGCCCGGCGTTTCCGTCGGGTATCCACTGAAGGCCATCGGGACCATGTACACGATGGGGTAAAAGCCCCAGGTGAAGAGCAGGAGCAGGCGGGCATTGCCAAGGAGAGTGGCCACCTCGCTCGACTGCTTTTGGATCGTGTCCCCTAGCTCAGTGAACAACACGTAGAGCAAATAGAGGAACGGAAGCGTGCTGAGAAATCCCCAAAAACCGCGGGTGCCGAAGAAGCTGGCGTCGCCGCTGATCTCGCCCGGATAGCCGAGCGCGATCATTAGCGCAGCCGCAAAGCCGAGCTTGAAGGCGGTCCAGCCACTTTCTCCCTTTGGTAGGTCCATTACGAGTACCAACTCTACCACTAGAAGGGGGACGGTAAGCAGCCAGTCCACGTAGCGGTAGGCATCGTTAAAGGGATCCCCAGAGGGCTCATAAGCCCCCATCGATTGGTTGAGCGCGTACGCGCCTTCCCAACTGTTGAAAATGCGGAAGTAGTGATACCCAGCAATGAAGACAACAAGCGCCGACACCATCATCGAAATTCGATACTTCGGCGCGAGATTCTTCTGGGCCATCACGAAGAAGACGAACGCCGCTGCCATCGTCGCAACGGTAAACGAAAACATATTGTACACCAGCGAAAACTGCGCTGGAGACAGAGTAGGAAGTTCCTGTAGCATGGTTAAGCCTCCGGTTTGTGTGGGTGATTATCGCGGGGAATTACGACAGGCCCTCTGTGAGAGATGCTTCCTCTACGAGAGAACCTGAGATCATTCCACCAAGGGGTCTTGCAGATTGGCCTAATGTGTCCTTGGGTGAGAGTGAAAAACCTGACCTGCAAGCCCTTATCTCATTCCCCAATATAATTCGTGGCGGAGACGGCACCAATCAGAAGCCCCCGGATTTGGCCTCAGAATTGTAAGCAAGGGGTTATAAGTCGCTCTCATCCATCCAAAGGAGCAGCGGACTCGATTTTCTGGAGATGGTGGAGGGTATCGTGCTCCCCAAAGAGAAGCAAAAGGATTCCTTTCACGACCAGGCAGTTCGTCACGAGAAAAAAGGTGGCCTCCTCTAGGGGAAGTCCAACTGGGGCAATGCCCAGGGTAAAGGCATCCGCGATTGTCCAGATGCCCGACGCAATGGCCGTTGCATCCGCGATCCACAGGTAGAGCGTTGGGCCGCCAATGGCGTACAGGAGCACACGTCGGTGCGCCCACAAGGTCTCTCCGTCGTAGAGCCACATGCCAGTCAGGAGTGGACAGGCCCAAGCAAGGATGAGACCGAGGTACAGCCCGCGCGCCGCTCCTGATATTAGTAGACCGACGCCTAGCAGAGAAAGTCCTCCAAAGAGAACGACGCCTGCCCACATTCCGCGTGAGGATCGGGTCGTCGGATTCCCACTCGCGCGCGCCAAATACTGAAAGGTGAACAGCCCTGTTAGGATGGGTTGAAGAAGGAAGAAGAGGTATTCTTCAACCGGCACATACCCGATGGTTGCGAGCACCCGATCGGGACCGTACCACCAGACTTCTCGTGCCACGAGGTAGTTGTCCCACGGCGTTGTATACGTGAAGGCAATGGCCGCCACGAGAGGGATTGCCCACTGCGCCCGCCATCCTCCCAGGGAGGATAGCGACTGGGGGAGCGTTGCCCAGAGCAGAATGATTGGTGGGGCTAAAAAAAGGAGGTGGAATGTGGCGTACGACATTCGGAAGATACTAAGCCAAGTCGGAAAGGATGACGCGTGCGGCATTCCGGCCGGAGGCTCCCATGATTCCCCCACCCGGATGTGTGCTTGCGCCTGTAAGGTACATCTGGTCGATCGGCCCTTTGTAGGAGGACAACCCGAGGGCCGGACGAGCGGCAAACATCTGGTCCAGGCTCATCTCGAGGTGCATGACGTTTCCCCGAAAGAGCCCCAGGTTGTTCTCAAGCCACACCGGGTGCTGGAATAGCTGTCCCACGATGTGGTCGCGAATGCCCGGTGCATACGTTTCAAACTGTGAAATGAGGTTGTCCGCAACCGTATCGGCAATTTCCGACCACGACTGCTCTCCGGCAAGCTCGTACGGAAAGTATTGCCCCCAGAGCCACAGCACCTCTCCGCCGGCCGGGGCAAGAGAGTCATCCGCCGCGCTGAACGTCATGGCCACAATGGGGGGATCGCTCGCCGGACGGTTGCTCAGGTAGTCGCCGTAGGCCGTGTGCAGTTGGTCGAGGTCGCGGCAGAGCAGCTGCAATCCCATCCGGGCTTCATCGCCGGAATGGGCAGCATACTCGACCGGTTGGTCGAGAGCGAGGCGGAGCATGATGCCGAACCCATTGCCGATACGGAGGCCGTCCGCACTATTCGGCCGGTGCTCGGCAGGGAGGAGATGGTCAAACGTTTCCTTTGCATGGGTGGCGGCGCACACCGCGCGGCTCGTGTACAACTCGCTGTTCACCCGAACCCCCCGTGCAACTCCATTCTCGACGAGGATTTCCTGAACAGGGGCCTCTGTGAAGACCTCTCCGCCGTGGGCCTCCAGATGTGTGCGAAGAGCCTGGGTCAGCATTCCGGACCCACCCTTGGGGCGGGCAACGCCCCCTTCATGATAGAGCGCATGCCACAGGGCAAAGGGCCCGGTCAACGGTTCCGTTGGAGGGGGGCCCGATTGGGCTGCCATCCAGGCAATGAGGGTTTGCAGTTTTTCTTCGCTGAAGTAGGAGCGCACTACATGCTCGTAGGGACGCAAAATGTGGCGAAGCTCTTCGTGCCAGGGAAGAGGCGTAGATTCTCCCATGACCATTCGTTTGCCAATTTGCCAGGGAGTGGGGCTGGCCAGGAAGAGGTCGCGCATCGTACGGGCAAAGCCCTGCCAGTCCGTTACGAACCGCTGATACGCTTCTCCTTCGCCTGGAAACTTCGATTCGAGATGATGAATGGTGCGGTCGAGGTCGCGGTGAATAAAGACGGTATCTCCGTCGGGAAACGGCGCCACGAACATCGGATCCAGATCGATGTAGGTGAGCCCGTACTGTTCCAGTTCTAGCTCCTGGACGACGGGGGTCTGGCGAATGAGGATATGTGCACTGCCGCCGAGATCGATCTGGTAGCCGGGGATCAACTCCTTCGTGGAGACCGCGCCTCCCACGATGTCGCGGCGCTCGAACACAGCCACTCGGTATCCTGCTTGCGCCAAATACGCTGCGGTAATCAATCCATTGTGTCCCGCACCGATTGTGATTACGTCGTAGTCCATAAGAGGCGGGGATTGGGAGAAAGAGGACAGGTCGAAACGTCGAAGACGGCGCAGACGGTCCTCTGTTAAAAAGGGGGAACGTCATTTTCACGGTCCTCAACAGAGATATTCCGAAACCGTTGAGGACGTCAGGCGTGAAAAATTAAGCGATGGTGAAGTACCGTCGTTTCCCTTGGTCGTCACCGTACTTCGCCGTTGCAGCGTTGCTCAATCTTGTTGTACGCCCGCTTCGTTGTAGAGGGGCAGGGGAGATTGGGGTGAGCACCGCCATTCCTTACATGAGACACGACGGCAGGCACTCCATTATGAATTGGATCTACCAAGTACTGAGTTTCTTCGTGGCCTTCGGGCCTGTCATCCTCGGGACGTTGCTCTGGCATTTCATCTGGAGTGACGACTCCGACTCCTCAGGGGGCCCTCCCGGGGGCCCTCGATGGCAGCCGGCGCCTCCGTCGCCGTCGATATCGGGCGATCGTCTTCCTCGACATGATCGTCCTGTCCGTACGCCGGACGTTCCCACCCGCGATCACGCGTAACGAGGTTGTCTCGCTCCATGCGGTTGATTGATATTTCCCGTGGGCTCTCGCCAGCGACGGCCGTTTGGCCCGGCGACCAGACCTTCGAGTGGACTTGGACGACTCGGTTGAAGGAGGGAGGGTCGGTAAATCTCGGGTCCATCACGCTTAGTACGCATACCGGCTCTCACGTCGATGCGCCCCTTCATACTCGGTCGGACGGGGCGAACACAAGTGCCCTTGAACTGGAGTCGTTCGTTGGAGCGGCCGAGGTAGTGGACGTGCGGGAAGCCGACACGATCCGGCCCAGCCACGTCCCGAACAATCCTCCCGCTCGGGTGCTGTTTAAAACGTCGGCCAGTACCCTTTCCAAAACCGAGTGGCCCACCCGCATTGCGCCGATCGCGCCGGCCACCGTCGAGGTGCTCACAGAGCGAAATGTCGACCTCATCGGAACCGATGCACCTTCCGTCGATCCACTCGACAGTACGACCCTTCCGGCCCATCACGCCCTGATCGAGGCCGGAATTCTCAACATCGAAGGCCTTGTCCTTGCCGATGTGTCGCCGGGACGGTATAGTCTTTTGGCCCTTCCCCTCAAGCTGGAAAAAGCAGATGCCGCTCCCGTCCGGGCTGTTCTTGGAGAGGTGTCCCTTTTGGGGTAGCTTGCCGGGAACGCGGCATTATTTTCATTTTGGTTTTCCTGATCACTGTTCACCATCACTAGGACTACGCCCTTTATGGATCTCTTCAATCGTGATGAACTGCGACGCCTCGCGGAGTTGCAGGACGACGTTTGCATTTCTCTGTATCTGCCGACGTACCGCAACGAGTCGGACTGGTCGCAGAACACGACTCGACTGAAGAATTTGCTCGGGGAAGCCCGAGACCAGCTCCGCAATCAGGACTACCGAGAGGACCTGATCGACGAGATCCTCGCGGATGCACGGCAGCTCCTCGATCGTCCCGGGTTTTGGCGACAAAGTATTGGGGACGGGCTCGCAGTCTTCATCACGCCGGAGACGACCGAGCGCTTCCGACTACCGCTCTCGTTTGATGAAATTGCTATTGTCGGCGACCGATTTCATCTAAAACCGCTGTTTCCCCTCATCGCAGCAAACAATCGATTTTACCTGCTCGGCCTCAGCCAGAACGATGTCCGGCTGTATCAGGGCACGCACCAGTCGATCAGCGAGATTCGGCGGTCAGAAATTCCCTCTAACATCGTCGAAGCAATTCGGCAGTACGAGGAGTCGGAGCAGCAGATTCAGTCGCACGTTCAGAACCGTGCATCCGAACCCGATGGACAACGGATGGATGCGGCCTTTCATGGGCACGGGGGGGGAGACGCTGACGACATGAGTGCAGAACCGCAGGATGAATTGAAGCGATTCTTTCGCGAGGTAGACGAAAGTGTCAGTGACTACATCAGTGGGGAGGAGGTGCCACTTGTGTTGGCCGGCGTATCAGAATACTTGCCGCTATACCGAGAGGTGAACAGCTATTCGCACCTTATTGAGGACGACCTTGTGTCCGGCAACCCGGAGTCTCTTGATGTTCAAGAGCTCCACGGCAAAGCATGGTCCATTGTGGAGCCGGTCTTCCAGGAGCAGGAACGTGACGAGCTGGAGCGATTTGAGCAGCTCTACTACCAGAATGAGGACATGGCCTCCGACGACTTCCACGAAATCATTCCGGGGTGTGCCTACAGCCGTGTGGACACGCTCTTCGTGCCCGTGGGAGAATACCGGTGGGGCCGGTTCGATGCAGACACCAATACCGTAGAGGTCCACGAATCCCAGCAGCCGGGTGATGGGGACTTGCTCAATTATGCGGCTGTCTCTGCGTACCTAAATGGTGCAACCGTGCACGCACTCAACCCAGAGAATATGCCGGGAGGACGGAGCATTGCCGCCACGTTTCGGTATCGTGCGGACGTCTCTGCTGCTGAAAGTGGCTGAGCTTCGGGTCCTAAAACAGTCGACAATCCGGCCTCCTCTGTGTACAAACAGGGGAGGCTTTTTTTGGAGCAAGGTATACCAACCAATTCTCTATTCATGATAAAACACGTTATCGTAGTTCAAGTGACTTGACCAGGATGGTCGTATCTGTTTTATTGATAAAAGAGGTTATCAATAGATAGATGGTGCGCGCCATGCCCACTCTCAGCAATTTTTTGAGTGAGTTCGACTCCAAGCATACGCGACGAGCCTATCGAACGGATCTCCATCGGTTTTTGCGGGAAATGGAGATGGAGGCCGATGCGGCCGATTTCGCGCAGATCGACACCAAAGAGATTGAGGCGTTTCTTGGCACACTTAAGGAGGAGGGCTTGTCAACCTCGACAATTCGGCGACGAATGGCGGCCGTGCGTCGCTTTTTCGACTGGCTCGTCTCGATGGGGCATTTGTCTAATAACCCGTGTCGGGCGGCCTCCCTGACTGTATCAGCGTCCGAGGAGAAGGCACAGTCGCCCGCTGTTCTGACAAAAGAGGATCTCCGCGCGCTTCAACGCGCTGCGGACGACAATACACGGACTGGGACGCGCGATCGAGCGCTCGTTCTGCTGATTGTGTACGGGGCCCTTCGCCGAAGCGAGGTTGCCTCGCTTCACCTGGAGGATGTCCGACCGTTAGGTCGACACTGGGTCATCGATTTGCCTCGACGAGGCCAAGTGCCGGGAGGCTACATCAAAATTCCGGAGCGAGGAGCCGAGGCTGTACAGGATCTGGTTGAGGTCTACGGCGAAGAAACCGGTCCTCTCTGGCGATCCTTCAGCAATCGAAATTGGGGAGAACAGATGAGCCCGGATGCGTTGTACAAACGGGTTCGACAGTTAGGCAAAAAGGCAAACCTCGAGAACGTGGACATCCAGACGCTTCGCCGCTCCGCGTTACATTTAGCGTCGGATGCAGGAGCATCTCTCGAACAAATTCGCGACCATGCCCGACTCCAACGCGGGACGTCAGCGGTAGCGTATACTGGTGACACCTCGGAAGCCTCTCGACTACAGTCAACCGCAGTGGACTTCCTGGAAATAGATGTTTAGACACACAACCTGGTTCCTCTATCCGGCGTCTTGGCGACGAAACAAAATAAACGTTTTGTTTCGTTCTCTCTTAGAGACTGCTTGCTCGTTATGGTCGTCCACGCACACGGCCTCCGTCTCTCTTTTCCGTCTTCTTTACGTGAATCCTCGTCATGCCTGACCCTGATTCCCAAAATACGAAGGTGCCCACCTCGCCGGGGTCCACTGACAAAATCACTACGACGGAAGATGCTCATCGCGACCCTGAGCGTCTTCCATACAATGCTCCGGACGATGGGCAAAGTGCGATTACGTCCGACCAAACCCTCGTGCGCCGATGGCTTGCCGAAAAAAGTTCGGGCACGCAGGAAGAGTATGCGCGCGACCTTGAGCGATTCGTAGACTTTGTCGACCTGCCACTTCGGTACGTCACGCTCGGCCATCTCCAGGAGTACCGGGAGCATCTTGCAGATCAGGGATATGCTCCCTCCACCCAAAAACGAAAGCTTTCGTCAATCAAGAGCATCTTTACGTTTGGTACGAAGCTCCGATATTTTGCTCATAACGTAGGAGCTGCTCTTTCGACTCCGCAGGCTCGAGAAAAACGGGCAGAGCGAATCCTCTCCGAGGCGGACCTGTGGGCGATCCTTCGTGATGAGAAAGACCTTCGCAATCACGTTCTGCTTCGGCTGTTTTACGCGTCTGGCGGACGCGTTTCGGATGTTGTAGATCTTCGATGGCGGGATTTAAAGGATCGCCCCGATCTGGAAGGCCCAGATGGACGCCCGGGTGGACAAATCACATTTTACGGCAAGGGCGACAAAACACGATCCGTGACCTTGTACAGTAAGGTATGGGCACTCATCGTGCGGCTTCACGAAGAAGAGTCCGAAGATGGGTATGGAGCGGCCGACGATCCCGTCTTTCGCTCTCAAAAAGGTGGAGGGCTTTCTCGAACACAGATCTGGCGAATTGTGAAGAAGGCAGCGACCCGTGCCAGCGTGAAACTGACAGAAAAGACGCGTTCGGACGGCGTCGTCAAGCGGGATGAAGACGGGAATCCAATTATGACCTCTCAGGTGTCTCCCCACTGGTTTCGGCATGCTCACGCCTCGCATGCTCTCCAGAAGGGTGCGGATCTGGAACTAGTACGTGAGACCCTTGGACATGAGAGCATCGAGACCACCAAAACCTATCTCCACGCTCACCCCGGCAAGTCGTCCTCCTATTATGTGGACGATGCTCCAGACTATGATGGGTAAGATCGACTCACTTCTTCTTTGCTAATACATCCATTTGGTGAGCGATATATATGAGCTCACGATGATCGATTTGCTGACGCCGGGTCTCGATCCAGCGTCGAAAATCATTCGAATCGATTTCTGAATGACCAGATAGCTCTTCTTCAATAAAGTGTATAATATGATGCAAAAAATAAGCCTCTTCACTTGGGTATGCGTTGCCTCGTGGAAACACGACCCAGTCCGAAGATCCGGCCGATAGCACCTCATTATCCATTTGGCGGAGAGTTGTAAGCAGTCGACGACCCGTATAGGCGCGAGGTCCTTCCTCGCTGCTGTCGGGCGTCATGCTATTATGGTAGAGTCGCTCGATTTTCTCGTCGAGTTGGGGGGAAACCACAGGTTCAAATCCGGTGACTCCATCGAAGTGAATTGGCAAATACCAGAGCCCCCTGGGTGTCAGTAGTGGACGAAGAGACGACAATATATTCGACAAGTCAAAAAGGTCGAGGACAGCTTGAGCAATGACGACATCGAATAAGGCTATCTTAGAATCCTCTGCGTACCTGTAGATGTCGTCTTTGACGAGCGTGAGTCGGACGTCGAAGTGTGCATCAGACAGGCGAACCCCATCCTCCGTCGAGGAGATCTGGTATCCCTGCTCCCGCCCCCACTTGGATACGTTTTGACGGGTCGCTTGGATATTGTCCTGTTCCCGATCGACAAGCGTGTATCGGAGAGAATGGAACCTAGTCTCGTCGAGCGCCTCAACGACCCGCTCAAAGGTGGCCCCGACGCCCCCTCCCACCTCCAAAATTCGGAGCGATGAAGAATCATCAGGAAGAGCCTCCAAAAAGTCGGTCCAGACCTGGCGATTTAACGCCCGGGCGTCAATGGACCGCTTTGCATTGAGGTATCGAGGATATGAATACGAGTCAGGTTCAATCACTGTGGACTCCTTCGGTGGAATACGATGCCCAGGCTTCCTCATCCTCCCAAATCCGAACCGTGATTCCGGTTGTTGCGTCGAGAGACAAGCGGTCCTGGAGCGAGATACAAACGATTCGAGAGAAGTGTTCGATGCTGGGATTTCGGCCCTCAAACTCTGGGAGATCATTCAGGGTCGAATCTCGATAACGGGCAACGATCTGGTCCAGGGCCTCCTCCACGTCAACAATATCAACAAGATATCCATGGTCATTTAGCTCTTTTCCTTTTAGAAGAACTTCGACCCCAAAATGATGGGAATGCCACTCATTCTCAGGGCCGCAATCAGGAACCGTGAGGTAGTGTTGCGCGACAAAGTCGCGATGTACACGGAGGGTATACATAATGTGCTATTTATACCGAAAAACAGGCTGTAATATTTTTTGCTCTTTCATATCCAGTCGGCGATATATTGATGGGGCCTCTTCCACTGGACGTGATTCTGTGACGAGATCTCCGGGCTGAAGAGAGGCCAGAACATTCAAAACAACAGACATGCGGCGACTCTTTGTCCACCGTCCCTGATAGTTGGGATCTACGGTACTGACCTGGCTAGACTTCAACTGGATGCGCGAGCGATGAAATCGGCCGCCGAGTTGAAGTGAAGCGTCTTTTTTTCCATACCAGGACCCGATGACGACCCGGCCATCGAAGCCTGTGACTGAGATTGCGTCATCTAGTACGGAAGGGGTCCCCGTGAGCTCATAGACGAGATCGGCCCCTTCGAAGTCGTTGTTTTCAATCTGCGAGGCACTCGCGGAGACGTTAAGCACATCAAGCAAGAGATCCCAGTCCTCCGCTGGATCAAACGAGCGGTCTGCCCCCCACTCCGCTGACAAGCGACGACGGGCCGAGAGGGGCTCGATTGTGTAGCATGCAACTGGATGACGGCTCAAAAGAGCTGTTGTGAGAAGTCCTACTACGCCTTGTCCAAAAACAGCAACTCGTTCTCCCATCATGGGACGGCCGTCCATCACGAGGTTAACGGCCGTTTCAACATTCGGAATCATGGCTCCGTCCGCTACCGACACCTCTTCTGGTAGAGGGATGAGTTGCGCCGGCGTCGTAATGAAATGTGATGTATGCGGCTGGAAAGCAAACACACGCTGGCCCGTCCACCGATGAGCAACTCCCGTCCCACACTTTTCCACCCGTCCAACGGCCGAGTAGCCGTAGGTGAGCGGGAATTCCAAGTCTCCAGAAAGTGAGTCAATCTCCGTATCGGCTTGCAGAGTAGAAGGAGCATCCCCCTGATAAAGTAGACGTTCAGTCCCCGGACTCACGGCCGTCATCAGGGTGCGAACGCGCACTTCCCCGGCGCCCGGATCGGGAACCGAATCTGACACGACCTCAACCGTGCGTGGGGCCTGGAACGTAACCGTGCGGCGACTGCCCTCACTCATAACGCATACACCAAACTACAGAGGAGATCAACGACTCCCATTACGGCTTATTCGGGCCACACCGGCATGCCCTCAAGCACAAGATCCTTTCCCAACCATCGGTACCGAACGTGGTCAAGCTCCGGAAACGAAGAGGCCTCCGCGTCGTCAGTGTCGGAAGCGAGAGTCGAAAGTGCCCTCTGACCGCCCACAAACATTGGCGCGACAGTCAAGATAAGATGGTCGACCATCTGTTGGCGCATGAAGCTGGAGATCACCTCTGTCCCCCCTTCAACCATAACACTCTCCACGCCCCGTTCAGCAAGATCTTCCATGAGTGGATCGAGACAAATCCCCCGGGGATCACACGAGAGACGAACCACAGTCGCTCCCTCCGCTTCGAGAGCGTGCTTACGGTCATCCGGTGCTTTGTCATTGGTGGCTATGATCGGCTTTGGGCCCTCCCGGGAAAGCAGACGCGCATCCGTTGGGAATCGCAACTGCGAGTCGAGTACAACTGGGGTCGGATGCTTCCCAGACGAGTGCCGAACATTCAAACGAGGATCATCGGACAGAACCGTGCCGATACCGACCAGAATTGCGTCGTGTGTCGCGCGGAGTTGGTGCGTGAACGACATCGACTCGGATCCGCTAATCGCCAAGGGGGATCCGTCGTCCGTAGCAATTGACCCATCCAGACTCTGGGCGTATGTAAGCGTGACGAAGGGGCGACCCGTCGTTTGAAAGTGCTCCGTCGCCCGTTGCTGTAGGGCCTGCACGTCCGTTCCATGTGCGTTATCCCGCTTGCCGTCGTGGAGCGGACCGAGTTCCAGAAGATGCCGCATTCGGTCCACCTTCGTCTGGAGGTACTCGGTGTTATGTTGATTCAGATGCGGCTGCAGGGGAACGCGATCGGAGACGTCAATTCCATGTGCCTCAAGGCTCTCAATCTTTTCCGGGTTATTGGTCAAGAGTCGAATCGACGGGATTTCGAGATCCTGGAGAATGTGGGCACCGATCGAATAATCGCGCTCATCGGCCCCATGGCCCAGCAATCGATTGGCCTCGACCGTGTCGTATCCTTCATCTTGAAGGTCGTATGCCCGAAGCTTATTAAGAAGTCCGATGCCCCGTCCCTCCTGGCGGAGGTATAAAAGCACCCCGCCTCCCTCCTCCGCAATGCGTCGCATCGACGCATTCAGTTGTTCGCCGCAGTCACAGCGGAGAGATCCCAGCACGTCTCCTGTGAAGCACTCAGAATGGACGCGGACGAGAACATTCTCTTGTCCTTCGACCTCCCCATAAATGAGCGCGAGGTGATCTTTATCGTCGGCACTGTTTTCGTACAGTGACAGCGTAAATTCCCCATCGATGGTGGGAATCCGGGTGCTCGTCAACCGGTGAACAGACAACGTTTCCATGAGGGGACGGCCGTGTGCTTGAGAACCGTAACGTCTCCCACAATTTTGGGGGACTGAAGGGACAGCGCTCAATGTGAGAACACTGTTGCTTGTTTCTACTGGGCGTGCCCCAGAAGGGTTTGTTTCTGAACCGTCCATTTTCGAGTTTAGAGAAAGCAATAACAGCATCCTGGAGGGTCATAGCACTGCGGCGATCTCCAAACGGGAAAACGTTTCGCCCCCCCCAAGGGTATAGCTGTTCTCCGGTTGTTTTCTTTCCCAGTGGATTTTGAATACCATAGAATGAGCTTCCACCCCATCGTTGTCGGAGCGCTCTACCCTGGTATCACTCGTGGGTTGAGTGCAGATCTTCTCGTCTCACAAGCGCTTGGCGGTCAGGGGCTTCCGGTATGCACGGCACACGTCGTGGCTGGCCGAGGTGTCGTGACCGACGTACTGAATGTGCCGACGGATACGGTCTCTGCACAGCTCGAGCATCTTGCCAATACAGAATCGCCAACCGCCGCGAAAGTCGGGATTGTGGGTGATGCCCCGACGGTTGAGACTACCTTTGATCATTTGGAAACGCTAGACGGTCCGGTGCTTCTTGATCTCACCCTGAGCGGGCCGAGTGGGGAAGACGTTCTCGGGCAGCGGGGATTGGAAGCCCTCGTCAACCATCTCCACGCCCCGGATCTCGTTACGCTTCGAAAGACCGATGCATCGCTCGTCGCAGGAATGGAAATTCCCAGTCTCGACGACGCTCAGGTGGCTGTCCAACGTATTGCCCAGCAGGGTGCCGACCGCGTCCTCCTGCGGTGTGGTCAGCTCTCCACACACCACTTCGACACGAAGTCGGAGCCGCCCGAATACGCTGTTGACTTATACTATGATGGCGACGATATTGCTCTATTCGAAGCCCCGTTTCTGGATCATTTGGGTTCGCTCCACGGCGCCTCAAGTGGATTGACCCTCTCCCTGCTTCAAATGCTTCAGGAGAAGACCTCGTTGTCCGAGGCGCTTCAGAAAGCAAAGGGACAAGTAACGGAAGCGCTTCGAGCGGCTCAGGATGTAGACGAGCCGTCCCAGCCCCAAGCCTTCTTTGATGCATTTCATCCGCACTACGAACTGCCGACGCCGAAGACGGATGAGGATGAGGCGGTGAACTCCTGAATCGATTTGCCTCCTTCCTTCCCCGTACGCGCGATTCTTTCAGACTTGCATCCATTCCTATGCCCCAAGACGAGCGGGATCAGGATAAGACCACAATTTACGATGTAGCCGAGCACGCCGGGGTCGCAATTTCGACCGTGTCTCGAGTGCTTAACAACTCTCAGGATGTCTCGGATGCAACCCGAGAGAAGGTGATGAAAGCCATCCGAGAACTTCAGTTTCGCCCGAACCGAACAGCCAAATCTCTCGCCCAGCGGGCGACGCGCACCATTGCCGTGGCGGTCCCAACGTTCACCACCCCCTTTCACAACGAGTTTCTGAAGGGCGTTCGGGACCGGTTGGATGATGCCGATATCGACCTGCTTCTTTGCGATCTGGATTGGGAGGCCCCACGGGCAACGCTGTTGAATTTCCTCGAACGAGGAGCAATGGATGGGCTGATTGTCGCAGGCCTTCCCATCAACGAGGAAACGGCCGAGGATCTCCTTACGCTCGGTGCCCCAGTGGTTCTGATTGGAAGCTCGTGGCCTCCGCTCGACTCCTTCTACTGGGACGAAGAGCCCGGGGCTCGCCTCGCGGTGAATCACCTGATCGAGCAGGGACATACGCGGATCGGGATGATTACAACCCCTCATGATAACCGCCTTCGGAATGCTCGTGTGAATGGATACAAGCAGGCCCTCGAACAGGCTGGCATCGAGTACGATGAACGTCTCGTCGTGCACGGACAAACCCGAAAACACGACGGGTTTAGTGAAGAGTCTGGGTACGAAGCTATGACAGAACTGCTTTCCCTCGACGAGCCGGTGACGGCCGTCTTTGCGAGCAGCGACGTCCAGGCCATTGGGGCCTGGCAGGCAATCCGCAAGGCGGGCTACGAAGTGCCCGACGACTTCAGCCTCGTAGGATATGATGACATCAAGGTGAGCCGCTTTATTGGCCTCACCAGCGTTGCGCAAAACATGCACTATGTCGGGGAACGTGCGACCGACGTTCTGCTGAACCGCCTGGACAACACCGGCTCCGACGAACCGGTTTCCGAACTGGTCGAACCAGAACTGAAGGTTCGAAAATCGAGCCAACGCCCCGACGACTAATTCTCGTCTCTCTTGCACCGCTGTTTTTGACTGACTGCCTTCCTCATGGACCGCGACCTCATTCGTCAGCAACTCGACCATACCCTCACCGCCACCCATTTCGACGACTTAGGAACCCGATACCAGGGCAAAGTTCGGGACACCTATCGCCAGGACGACCGGTTGATTCTGGTTACGAGTGATCGAATTTCGGCCTTCGATCACATTCTCGCCCAAACAATCCCTTTTAAGGGCCAAGTGCTGAATCAAACGGCGGCCTACTTCTTCGATGCAACCGACGACCTCGTGCCGAACCACGTGATCGAGGTTCCGGATCCAAACGTGACAATTGCCCGGGCGTGTGAACCGATTCCGATCGAGTTCGTGGTGCGCGGATACCTTGAGGGACACGCCTGGCGCGAATACGATAGCGGGGCCCGGTCGCTCTGTGGCCAGTCCCTTCCGGATGGGCTTCAGCAGAGCGAAAAACTTCCCTCTCCCATTGTGACACCGACCACCAAGGCGGAAGAGGGCCACGATCAGGATGTGACCCGAGAAGAGGCCATTGCGAGCACCGACGTTTCTGCGGCTGAATACGACCAGTTGGAAGAGTGGGCCCTCGCCTTGTTTGATCGAGGAAGCGAAATGGCCGCGGAGCAGGGGCTGCTTCTCGTAGATACCAAGTACGAGTTTGGGCGTGCTTCCGACGGCTCCTTTGTCTTAATTGACGAGGTACATACACCCGATTCCTCGCGCTACTACTACAAGGACGGGTACGAGGACCGCCTCGAAGACGGCATTCCTCAACAGCAGCTTTCCAAGGAGTTTGTACGAGAGTGGCTCATGGATCACGACTTTCAGGGACGCGAGGGCGAAGAGATGCCCGACCTTCCCGATGCGTTCCGCGTCAAGGTTGCGGAGCGATACATTGAACTGTACGAGACCGTGACCGGACTCACGTTCAAGCCGGACCCCCATGAGGATCCCGAGCGTCGCATCCACGAAGCTCTCGGAGCGTACGTTCAGTCGGCGGAATAGCCCTCTTTTTGCCGCTTTCCTTCTTCAAGAAAAGCGCCGTGAAAGCAACGGCGCTTTTTTATTTTAATGGGTTGTGCGTCGCTCCGGCCCGGATGCAGTTTGCTCCGTGACGTACGTTTCCGGTCGACGATCCCCAAGAGTATCGTTGTAACGGTTAATGTCGCGGCTGCGCGCCTCATGCGGATCAAACGATTCGATTGCGATCTCCACCTCGTCACGAGGGCCACGGTGCAGAATATCGCCCGTGGGGGCACAGATTTCGCTCATCCCGATAAAGGTCAACGACTCCGTCTCATTCGTCTCCGTCCCGAATCGATTGGCCGTGATGGTGTAGACGTGATTCTCACGGGCTCGTACCGGCATAGAATCCGGGCAATGAGGCAGGACTAGATTGGACGGGTGAGCGATCACATCTGCCCCTTGCAGGGCTAAGCTCCGCGCAGCCTCTGGAAAGTACCAGTCGAAGCACACCATCATGCCTAGCATGTAGGACGTCCCATCTCGGGTGGATGCCTCGAAGACAGGGAAGCCGAGATTGCCAGGCTCAAATCGCTCTGTTTCCTCGTAAAAGAGATGGACCTTTCGGTACGTTTCCGTGGATCCATCCGGCCGAACGAGTACAGCACTGTTGTAGAACACCTCCCCATCCCGCTCGGCAAGCCCCGCTACGAGTGTAGTACCGGTTGCAGAGGCCCATTCTCGTAGAGCCTGGGTCGTCGTCCCATCTGGAATCGGCTCCGCTACCTCCTGCAAATGTGCCTGAGACTGAAAAAAGTACCCCGACGTGAAAAGCTCCGGCAACACGAGAAGGTCCGCGTCGAGAGTAGATATGTGATCAGCGACGGCATCACGGTTCTCAGTGGGCCGAAGATACTGGGGGGCAAACTGAAGGTATCCTGCCTTCATGACTGACTGTGGTATTACGAGGAGATTGCAATAACAGAAATAAAATAGGAGAGTGCTCGGACACGCAGAGCCCCTCCCTTATAGGCCTTCTATTACGGCAAGGATCTGATCAAAATCCGGCTGCTTTCCGGCATTCTCAAGGACTTCCTGGTAACGTAACACTCCCTCCCCGTCCACAACGAACGCTGCACGCTTCGAAATGCGATCGAGGTTCATCGGAGTAAAGTTGGAGTCGTACTTTGCCCCGTACATCTCACTCACCATCGCATTGTGATCACTCAAAAGCGGAAAGTCGAACGCCTCCACCGAACGGAACTCGTCAAGCACAAACGGTGAGTCCGTAGAGATGCCCACGACCGTTGTCTCCCCAAACTGATCGAGGCCATTGTTTACCCTGTTGAGTTCGGTCGTACAGACGCTAGTGAAGGCCCCCGGAAAAAAGAGCAGTACGACCGGGTGCCCGCGATGCTCCGAAAGCTGCCACCGCTCACCGTCGTGCGTAAAGAGTTCAAAATCCGGTGCCGTACGTCCCACCTCTACCGGAACGGGATCATCGGGAACTGGGCTCATCGTAATAGTCAGGTCGTTCGAAAGAACGAGAGAGAAATCGTATGAATCCGATTACTGGAATCGGATGGCGCGGACCGGTTCCACCTGAGCAGCCACTCGAGCGGGAATGTACGCCGCCACCCCACAGAGGATCAACGTAAGCGTACCCACAATCAGGTAGTCCATGGGATTCAACTCGATGGGAGCAGTTGTCATGTAGTACGCCTCGGCCGGAAGCGGAATCAACTCAAATCGCAACTGAATGTAGCCGAGTGTGAGGGCCAGAGCCGACCCGATGAGCGTCCCCACTCCGCCGATCAGCACGCCGAAGGAAAGAAACAACCGCTTCAGGGTCCGCCCCGACGTGCCTAAGCTTTGGAGAACTCCGATCTCACGGGTCTTCTCGAGAATAAGCATGAGCAGCGTGCCGACGATATTGAACGCCGCTACGAGCACGATGACTCCAATCACCAGCGGGATGATACTCTGCTGAAGATCCACCCAGGCAAAGAGGGATGAGTAGGGCTGAATCTGATGGATGGTGCGTGCCGTAGCGGGAAATCCGGCCCGCCGTTCAATTTGTGCAGCTACGGAGTCGACCGTTGAGAAATCCCGCACCGTTACGTCGAAGCGACTCACGCCCCCCTTCGGCATGCCCACAAGACGACGCGCAGTTCCTAGATCCGTGAAAACAAAATGGTCGTCGATGTTTGATAGCGAAGTTTCATAAAGGCCGGCCACGACGAACTGCTTCACCCGAGGCCGGCGGAGCTGTACCCCCCCGCCGTTCTGGCCCTCATTCCGCAATGAAAACGCCGTCACAACCTGCCCCAAATCAAGCCCGAGCCGATTGGCAAGTGCAGCCCCCACCACGAGCGGCGGGTGCTCATGCGTTCCCTGCTCCAACTCAAACGTCCCGCGCTTCACGTGCTCCCGGAGATATGACGGCGGAGCGTCGGTCCCCAAGAGCCGAACCCCATCAATAGACTTTGCTGACTGTCGGAGCAGGACGATGCCTTCCACCATGGGCGCTGCACGGGTCACGCCTTCAGTGGACAATAGAGTATCTTGAAGCGCTCCTGCCTCTGTTAGTGGACGATCTCGAAAGTAGCTCTGCACCTGAACGTGCGCTCCAAACCCGATAATTTTCTCGGTAATCTCTTGGCTGAAACCGCGCACGATGGAGAGGGAAAGCAGTAGGGCGGCCACTCCAAGCGCGACCCCGCCAATGGCTACGTAGGTCACAAAGCGCAGAAAGCTCCGTCCTTCAGCTCGTCCCTCTGCCCCACGCAGATACCGGAGAGCCATGAAATGTTCAAAGCGCACACTCAAGACAGCAAATCAATTATCAGAACAAGGCGATCGCATCCCCCGAAAGGATTCCATGGGTTGTACATTTTCGGGACAACCTGTATGAGTGCCCCAACGGGTGTACGGTACCTGAGTTGCGGACCCCGTCGTGGGGATCGACCGAGGCCCGGAAGCGTTTCCGAACATGGACAAACACCGGTCCGTATCGAAAATAGCGTTACTGATCCGTATCGATCTCCATCCTCCCTGTTCTAGGGAAGAATGCAGTTTTGAATTCAGTGGGCCTCACGAAGGGCCCAGGTAACGCTTGTCTTCGATGCATCGTCGAACAGCACGTCTATTCCCGTACCGACTATGAAGAATGCCATTGCGAGTGTACCGACGCCCCAAAACGAACCGACGCTGTCGTATGCCCCCGGCTCCGAGGAGCGCCGCTCCGTAAAAGCGCGCCTGCAAGAAATGCGCAACGACACCGTTGAAGTTCCAGCCTTCATTGGCGGGGAGGCCGTCCATACCAACGAGACAAGTCGTATTTCTCCCCCACACGACCATCAGCACACCCTGGGACACGTGCACCAATCTGGGGGCGACGAGGTCGATCGTGCAATTGATGCGGCCCTCGAAGCGAAAGCCGAATGGGCCGGAATGGACTTTTCGGATCGGGCCGCGATTTTCCTTCGCGCCGCCGACCTGATTGCCGGTCCGTACCGGGATACGCTCAACGCGGCCACTATGCTCGGGCAGGGCAAAAGTATCCACCAGGCCGAGATCGATGCCGCCTGCGAGTTGATTGATTTCCTGCGCTTCAACGTCCACTTCGCAGAGCAAATCTACCGCCGTCAGCCGAACAGCTCGGAGGGCGTGTGGAATCAATTGCAGTATCGTCCGCTGGAAGGCTTTGTTCTCGCCGTTACCCCCTTCAACTTCACCGCCATTCAGGCGAACCTCCCGACGGCCCCGGCTCTGATGGGGAACACGGTGCTCTGGAAGCCGGCCTCCCGCTCGGTCTACTCTGCATACTATACCTACAAAATTCTGGAAGAAGCCGGACTGCCGCCGGGCGTCATTAACATGCTTCCCGCCGATGAGGGAAGTGCGGTAGGCACCCCCGCCTTGGAGTCTGAACACTTTAGTGGCCTTCACTTCACAGGCTCCCAGAAAACGTTCAATCACCTTTGGTCAACAATCGGGGAGAATCTGGGACGATACCGGACGTACCCCACGATTGTAGGAGAAACCGGCGGCAAAGACTTCATTGTCGCACACCCCTCCGCTGACGTCTCGCAACTGTCGACCGCAATTGTTCGAGGAGCCTACGAGTATCAGGGTCAGAAATGCTCTGCCTCGTCCCGGCTCTACGTTCCCCGCTCTCTTTGGCCAGAGGTGCGCGATGAAGTCGGTACACACCTGGACGACATCAGCATGGGACCACCGGAGGACTTCACCAACTTCGTCAATGCTGTTATCGACCAGCGGGCATACGACAAGATTGTTGGCTACATCGAAGACGCCCGAGAAGACGAGAATGCTGAGATTGTGTTCGGGGGCAACTACGACGACTCGACCGGCTACTTCATCGAGCCCACACTCATCCGAGCGCTCGACCCGAAGCAAACGACCATGAAGGAGGAAATCTTCGGACCGGTCACCACCGTGTACGTTTACCCCGACGAGGAGTACGCCTCCACCCTTTCCCTCGTCGACGAGACCTCGCCGTACGGCCTCACCGGATCGATCTTCGCCTCCAACCGAACCGCAATCAAACTCGCAAGCGATGTCCTCGAACAGGCTGCCGGCAACTTCTATATCAACGACAAGCCGACTGGCGCCGTAGTGGGGCAGCAGCCCTTTGGTGGCGCACGACGCTCCGGCACGAACGACAAGGCCGGCTCCATCTTCAATCTGGAGCGCTGGGTCTCCCCCCGGGCGATAAAGGAAAACCTCAATCCGCCCACCAATTATGAGTACGAGTGGAATCAGCCGGACGCAGCTGACGAACCGGCGATTCGCACCGAGGCTGGAGACGGATCAATCGCCTCCTAACTGTTCATCGGGGGGAATTCCCCCGTGCATTCTGCTGCTGAGCCTTTTTGCTGTGCACACTGTCTTTCAGAGCATTCACCATCCGGAAGACACCCCCAGCAGCCTAGTGTATGCCCGCGCCCTGGTTGCCCCAATTGGGGCCTGCACAACGCCCGTAATGATTGGGGCCGCTGCTACTGCCCTTCAGGGGCAACCGGTGTGGGCATACTTGGTCTGGGGCTTTCCTGCGGCGCTCCTCGTCGCGTCCGTTTGGACCCAGTTTGCGTTGTCCACGACGGCCGCCGAGGTGCATCTAAAACCAGGACAATGTGCCATTCGAAGTGTCCAGGAGGTCCTACGGGACGCACCACCTGAATTCCATCCTCTGTTCAACGTTCGGACGACGCCCTCGCGCATTGAAATTGCCTTGGGATGGGATACACAAATCTGTGCACGCTCAGACTGGCCGGAATATGGGAAACTCCGCGACGCTGCACAGCACGCTGTTGATAGTCATTCCGACCCTGTGGATACTACTCCTGGTTGAGGTGTTTGGTGTTTTAATTTGCTAACTTGCAATAACGGAAACAGACCGGCACTTCACAGTTTCCGCTCTTTTCTTTCGGTCAGGCGACCCCACTCCTGCCAATGCCTCGTATTGAATTGGACTCTACGTCAAAACGGCCTGTTCGCGAACAGTTGATCGAGCAGCTGCGCTACCTCATCGCTACAGGCCACTACCAGGTAAACGACACTCTTCCGTCCACTCGGACCTTGGGGGATCAGCTTGATATCTCCTTCCATACCGTCCGAAAAGCCTACCAGGAGCTGGAAGAAGAAGGTCTCCTCGAAGCGAAAGTCGGAAGCGGATACACCGTCCAGGAACGAACGCCCCTCGCGAAGAGCGAACGCATCGAACGCGGCGCAAAAGTCGTGAATGAGACGCTCCAAACGCTGGTGGGACTGGGCCTGAGTGAAGCAGAGATCGAGGCCCTTTTCCAGGAACAAGCCAATCTGCTGGATCACAGTAATTTAGAGCGCAAGCTCGTGGTGGTGGGCCCTCATCCGGAGCTGAATGCCATGTATGCTGAGCAGCTCCGTTCGGCTCTGCAGCAGTCCGTACGTCCCATCTCCCTCTCACAGCTAGAGCGACACCAAGACGCAGATTACGCCTTTGCTCCGTACCCGTTCTTATCAGAAGTGCTCCGAAATCTACCGCGGGGAGACACCCTGGGATTCGTCACACACGTGCCGTCTCGTGTACTGGAGCGAACGGCCCGTCTCTTGGACCGGGAAGCACTGGGGCTCGTGACCCGATACCGTGACACCATTCCTCCTCTTTCTGAAGAGCTCCGAACCGACACTGCGTATGGGGGCCAGGTGATTGCCGCCTCCATCGAAGAAGGTGTCGAACATCTCCCCAACGTAATAGAACAGACGGACCTTCTACTGTACACGCCCGAAAGCAAGCGACGCCTGCTTCCGTTCCTCGGAGACAATGAAGACCTGGATGCCGTCGAGCTCGAGATGATCGTCAGTTCGGACTCGATAGACGCAATTGGCGAGTCGGTCCCTGCATAGAGGCGAGAGAATACAGCGACAGAACGGCCGTATCAGGATTGGTTCTCGGTCGCAGACGACTCGTCCTCCTCTTCTGCTCGGGCCTGTGCATCTTCCTTGGGCTCCTCGGTCTGCTCAGGGTCGGACCCCCCCTGTCCATTCCCCACCGCAGACGGCGACATGTCGTGCGTAATCGTCCCCTCCGTCGCCTCCGCGTGCTCGGCACGGTAGTGGGGAGACGCTTCGGCCAATTCGGGCCGGGGCTCACGGGGATCGCGAAGGCCCGGCGTTCGATCAAGATTCTCAGTCTCGGGCTCTTCTTCCTCTCCCCAGGGTCCGTCTTCTACCTCCACCGATACCCCGTCGTACGGTTCTTCCCCGACCACGGAGACAACGGTTGGGGACTCTTCCTCTTCCTGTTCGTCCTCCTGATCGGGATACTTGACCCGCACGTGATAAATCCCGAGCAGCATCTTCAGGAAGGTATCCTTTATCTGACGAAGGTCCCGGAAGGTCAGATCCGTATTGTCGAGTTGCCCGTCCTCGATCCGCTCCTGGAAGATAAGATCGATGAGCGATTTCAGGCGGTTGTGCGTCGGGTCATCGAGACTCCGGCTCGCAGCCTCTACCGAGTCGGCTAGCATGAGAATTCCGGTTTCCTTCGAATCCGGCTTCGGACCCGGATATCGGAACTCCGACTCCAACACTGGGGAGTCGTTCTCGTCTGCATTTCCAACCGCCTTTCGGTAAAAGTATTCAATCCGGGCCGTCCCGTGGTGCATCGGAATGAATTTTAGCACGCGCTCCGGAAGATTGTACTCTTTCCCCATCTCAAGCCCCTCTTTAACGTGGCTCGCGATGATGAGCGCGCTCATGCGCGGCTTCAGCCGATCGTGGGGGTTAACGCCGGCACGCTGATTTTCCACGAAGTACTCCGCCTTCTGCTTTTTGCCGATGTCATGGTAGAGGGCTCCTACCCGTGTGAGCAACGTGTGGGCTCCAATCCGATCGGCAGCCGCTTCCGCCAAGTTGGCCACCTGGAGGGAGTGGTTAAAGGATCCGGGTGCCCGCAAACTCAGATCTTTTAGGAGCGTGTTGTTCGTATCCGAAAGCTCCAGGAGCGTCAGGTCCGTCGTGATGTCGAACGTTCGCTCCAGCGCCCAGAGGAAGAGTGAGGCCGTAATGGTGAACGAGGACCCAATGGCCGCAAAAATAAGCTCACGGCCGTACAACATACTGGGCGTTCCCAGGTACAGCCAACTCGCTGTTAGAACCAGCAGGTACCCAAAAAAGACCAGTCCGGCACTCACAAAGAACTGCCCGCGATTCTTGATGTCCCGTACACTAAAGATGCCGAATGCCCCGGCAAAGAAGCTGGCAAGCGTATACTCCAGGTCCAAGCCCAGCATTTGTCCCCCGGTGAAGGCAAGAACCAGAGTCCCGAATAGCCCAATGCGTGAATTGAAAACAATGGTCAGGAGAACCGACGCCAGTGCGACCGGAACCGCATAGAGATTCACCCAAGACACACGCACCCCCACCCCGAAGAGAACGACAATGAACCCCAGGAGCAAGGTAATCAGGATCATGTCCCGATCCTCGCGCCAGATGTCAAGGCGAAGCAAGTAGAGATAAAAGAAGAAGAAGCAGAAGCCCAGCAGAGCAAACAAGCCCTCCCCGAGGATCTGCTTCCACACAATGGCCGAAGCCATACGCTCATTTCGAACCCGTTCCAGGGAGGTGAGCTGGCGCTTAATTTCGGCCGTGACACGTCCTCCCTTTTGAACAATCACCTCTCCCTTTTCCACACCGCCTTGAATTGACGTAACATTGCGGGCCCGACGGTTGCGCTCTTGCAGCGTCTCGGCGCGCATGTACTGCAAGGAGGGCTGGAAAATGCCCCGAAAAAAGGAAAACGCAATGTCCGCGTATGCCGGATTGTCCTGGAAGGTCTCCTGAAGCTGCTTCTCGACGTACTCGTACGCCTCATTCAACCCGTAGACGTTGTCCTTGTCGACCGATCGCTGAATTCGTTCTTCTTGGTTGCGGACGATAATAACATCCGTGGAGACCGAATCGCGAGAGCGGTCCATCACCCCAACATTGAGAAGCTGTGTGGCAAGCTGAAAGGCCTCTCCCAACAGCTCGTCATCAAGGGCTTGGTCGGAAGCCCCCGTATCGGCTCGCGATCCTTCACTCAAGCCCTGTACTCTCCTCACGTGCTGTTGGGTAAGCGTTTCCCACTGGTTGGGGGGGAGAGCCACGACCGCATTGCGGCGATACTGCACGTATCGGGCTGAATCTTCCCGGGCCGCCGCGATCTCCCCCTGTGATCGGTGGTAGCGGGCACTGGCATACGCATCGAGGATGCGGTCGAGCTGCCGTTCCAGAACGTCCCGATTCTCGACGACTTTCTGTCGCGCATTGCTCAGCTCTCGAAAGTACGGGGGCGTATTTTGCCGCACTGTGTCCCGCTTTGCCTCCACCCGCTCCTGATCCACATAGACCGGAAAGTCGAACGGGGCCTCCAGCGTCGACTGGCGCCACGTATCTCCCACCTGTACAGTGTACTCGTAGACCTCGCCCCGGGGAAAGGCCGCCGCCGTAATCCCGATAAGAAAGAGAAGCAACCCCGCCCGAAGGGCCCAAAATTGCCACCGAGAGGAGTCCTCTCCCGAACGACCGCTAGTCTCGAGCTCGTGGCCCACAGGCTGTGCAGTGCGACGGCCCCAGCCAAGTTGGTCAAAAAGTCCCATAGCGTGGAATCACTCAGTCAAAGCGGTACAGCAGAGAATTGACCTCTCAGTTCGTAAAAGGGTGAATGCCGGCCCCCATCAAGAGGATCCTCCGGCCGAAATGATCCAACGAGAATGGGGACAGGGACGGCCCGCTGCTGCACCGATCATAATCCGTCGGTCAAGAGACGGTCAAAGGTGTCCGGACGCTCAACTTCGATGACCTGAGTGCCCTGCTCTTCCGCTTCCTGAAGCTTCGAACCCGGATTGGCCCCGACGAGGAGCAGGTCGGTATTGCCGCTTACACTCGACGTCACATTCGCGCCTGCGCGCTCGAGCGCGTCGGAGGCCTCCGCCCGGCTTCGCTCCGGAAGAGAGCCGGTGATAACAACTGTCACTCCCGCCAGCGGAAGGTCCTGTGACTCCTCGGCGGGCGCCTCGTGAGATTGGCGCTGTACATTCACGCCCTCCGATTCAAGATCAGCAACCAGGTCTCGATTCTCCGGAACCGCAAACCAGTCGACGATGCTCTCAGCAATCGTCGGACCGATCCCATCGATCGCCCCCAACTCCTCCGCGGTGGTGTCGGCAAGCTCATGAATCGAAGACACGTGCTTCACTACCGTTTCTGCCACGGTTTTTCCGACGTGCTGAATGCCGAGAGCAAACAACAAACGACTCAGTGGTCGATCCTTCGAGGCCTCAATGGCCGTCAGCAAATTGTGGGCACTCTTTTCGGCGAACCCTTCAAGCGGAAGCAGATCCTCTTCTCGAAGCCGATAGATATCGGCCAGGGTCTCAATGAGACCGAGGTCTACGAGACGATAGGAAAGCTTCTCACCGAGACCCTCAATGTCCATCGCGTCCCGCTGGACGAAGTGCTCAACCAGGCGCTTAAACTGGGCGGGGCACTCACTATTCGGACAGAAGTGATCCGCCTCATCCGGCAGCCGAACGAGGGGCGTCCCACACGCCGGACACTCATCCGGAAAGGTCCAGGGCTCCTCTTCCCCCGTTCGTGCGTCTGGCACAGTTCGAACCACCTGCGGGATGACGTCTCCTGCCCGTTTTACCACCACGGTATCCCCAACACGGATGTCACGGTCGACAATGTAATCTTCGTTGTGGAGCGTGGCCTGCGACACCGTCACTCCGCCGATCTCAACGGGCTCCAGTACAGCCTCAGGATTGACAGCACCGGTACGCCCCACGTTCACCTCGATGTCCGTGAGCGTAGTGGTCGCCTCACGAGCCGGAAACTTGTACGCCACCGCCCAGCGAGGCGCATCGGCGATCGTTCCAAGCTCGTCGCGGTACTCGTGGCGATCGATTTTCACCACCACTCCATCCACCTCATAGTCCAACGAGTCGCGGCGTTCCACCCACCCTTCACAGAAGTCGAGAAGCGCCTCAAAGTCCTCAAATCGCTTCGTGTGCTCCTCCAATGGAATCCCGAGCCCATTCAGAAGCTGAAGCACATCGTCGTGCGTAGGAGGAGCTCCGCCACTCACAGGCCCAACGGCAAATGCAAAAAAGCTAAGAGGGCGCTGAGCAACGACCTGCGGGTCAAGTTGGCGAAGCGTTCCGGCCGCGGCGTTCCTCGGATTCGCAAAAGGCTGCTTTCCCTCGTCGACTAGCCGCTCGTTGAGAGCATCAAACTCACTCTTCCGCATAAAAACCTCCCCTCGTATTTCGATCTCATCGGGGGGGGACTGCCCATTGCTGGCCCCTACCGGTATGCGGAGGGGGATGCGGTGAATGGTCCGGACGTTGTGCGTTACATTCTCGCCGACGGTTCCATTTCCCCGCGTGGCCGCGATTTCCAGCTGTCCATTCTTATAGGTGAGCGCCATCGCCACCCCATCGATCTTCAGTTCAGCGACAACTGCCGGCTCGACCGCCCCAAACGCATCCGCCAATCCGCGCTTACATCGGTCGTACCACTCGCGAAGTTCGGTCCGATCGAAAGCATTGGAAAGAGACAGGAGCGGCTCCGGGTGCTCGTGCTTTTCAAAATCATCAATGGGCTCTCCCCCCACCCGCTGCGTTGGCGAATCGGCCGTCTTTAGCTCCGGGAAGGCTTCTTCTAGCTCCTGTAGACGCCGATACAACTGATCGTACTCTGAATCGGCGATAACGGGGTCGTCCTCTACGTAATATCGGTGATCGTGCTGCCGGACAATCGAACGCAGACGATCAACGAGGGAACGTGCTCCTTCAAGCGAAAGCGCATCGGGCTCCAATCCACTGAGGGCGACCTGGAGTTCACGGGTATCCTCGACCAGACTCATGAACAAAGGGCGTTATTCTGCAGGAGCGCCGACAGGAATCGTATCCGGTACAGCCGAAAGAGACGGAGGAGCGCCTCTGAGGGTGTCAGCAAACGCTTCCGCCTGTGATCGGGTGATTTCGATGCCTCCCGTCGTGTCGTTGGGCATCGGGTACGGATAGCCCTCCAGAAACAAATCGATGTCATCCAGTTCGTTCTGGAGGGTCACTTGACGTTCGAAGGGGAAAACATTGGCCTCTCCATCTTCAATCCAATAGGGGCGCCGCAGGTCGTCGTCTCGCTGGACTCGGAGATTGCTTACATTTGCGGTAGCTCGCACCGTGAGATGAAGCGTCTCTCCAAGTGTAAGATTGGCCGGAGGCGGACGCTCGGGCTGCGTCGCAGCTGTATCGGGAGCAGAAGCGGCCGCTTCGGTCGTGTCCTCGTTCGCTGGAGACGTCGACTCGGGCACCGGTTCCTCCGAAGAGAAAAACAGAAACGCAAGTCCGACCAGCACGACAGCAACTATGGCGATCCCAGCCGCCGCCAGATACATCTCCCGTTCCTGATGCCCCGAGAACGGATTCCAGGACGCAGACCCTGAGGACCGCTGCTGTCTCGACGGACGGACCTCTTGAGAACGAGCCCCCGTCGTTCCTTCCTCCTCTGACGAACTGCCTAGGGGTGTAGGTTCGCCTATAACTCCTCCCTCTCCCATGCCTGCCGAAGGGGCCTCGACATCCGGCTCGGCAGCCGAATCCTGCTGGGGAAACGACGGAGACGGCGCGTCCTCATCCGACCCCTCATCTTCAAGCCAGGATGGATTATCACCGTCAGCATCCGACCGGCGCTCTTCATCTGTGTCAGTGCCGTCATCCACCGTGGAGGAAGACGACGGAGACGGAGAATGCTCAGGCTGCGATGGCTCTTGATCATTGTCGGGGTCCGGGTCCGCCTCCTCGACATCCACCTCCGCTTCGGATTCCTCTCCCTCCTCAGCAGACGCAGCCTCAGCGTCCGATGCCTCTGAGTCGTCATCCCCTACTGCTCGCGGGGGACCAACAATTCCGCCGCGCCCGTCAGGTCCACCGGCCGACGGTACATTCGAAAACTCCTCCGTCTCTTCGGACTCGTCCGGACTGGCTCCGGAGTCGGCTTCGCGCTGAGGGCCCTCGTCGGATGCTCGCGGACGGCGTATAAACTCCTCTGCGAGCCGGCCGTCGTACGTTCCGTCCAAGGCGTCTTTCAAGCCGTCCAGTGCCTGCTGAACGGAAATGTCAACTGCTTCGGCATACGCCTTCACGAAGGACCGCAGATACACGCGGTTGTAGCTCTCGTGGTCGTAGAGGTGTCCCTTCTCGAACGACTCGATCAACGTACGAGCGATGCGCGTTTTGCTATGCACCTCGTCGATGGAGATGTCGCGCTCTTCACGGATTTGCCGTAGATCCTTAGAAAAGCGCTTCGCGGCGGTGGGCTCATCAACCATATCAGCTCCGGCTGGAAATGGAGCGAAGAACTCTCAAGTGGACAGTCCTCCCTCAGGACCAAGTATACACCGGCACGCTCCGCAAAGCAACCGGGGCGAACGCTTCAGTGCTTCCAGGAGCGAAGGGATGCTTCCCTACTCCAAAGCGAAGGCCGCTCCGATCCAAACAGGACGGATGAAGCGGCCGAGACCAATAGAACCAAATGGTCGGGACAGCCGGATTCGAACCGGCGACCTCCGCTCCCCCAGAGCGGTGCGCTACCGAACTGCGCCATGTCCCGAAAGCACCCGTCTGTAATGAGGCAGATGACGGCAGGTTCTCCGTCTTCCCTCATTCAATCGGATCAGATCTATGACTTCTCGACGAATCCAATATCATTGGGACCTAGACACTACACAAATTATTCATCTCCACAGAAATAGTCTCGTATTCTTTTCGCAAGTTCTCTCTCGTCAACTCTACCTTCCGTAACTTCGGGATGACTTATGCGCACCTCGGTGCTTCTTCTCTTGGCAACCTTCATGCCCACTGCCTTTTCTCCCGTTGCGGCCCAACCCACAGACTCGTCTCCCTTTACGCCAAGTGCCGTCTGGTCCTCCCCCACCCAGTCGAGTGACTCCTACCGCACCGGCAACGGACATCCGGGGCCCAATTACTGGCAAAACCACGTTGAATATAGTATTGAAGCCCGCCTCGACACCACTGCCCACAGGATCCGAGGGTCAGTCCAGTACACCTATACGAATAACAGTCCCACACCACTTCAGTCCATCTGGTTGCTTACGGGCGGCTCCTCCCCATCTTCGTTGGTTGACTCCTCGAAGGTCTCGTCTTCCAGTGCGAGTGCGCCAATCCAAATCAGCGACGTATCCGTCGATGGAGCGCAGAACTCCGCAACCACAGTTTCTACGGACACTCGCACGCAGATACGTTTTCGCTCGCCCGTTGCCCCTCGCGGGGGAACGGTCACATTTACCCTTCAATACCACGTCCCCATCTCGCTAGAGGGAAAGCTTCCTACTCGGATGTACGCCCCAAGCGGGGTCCTGTACGAGATCGGCCACTGGTACCCTAGAGTGGCCGTCTACAGTGAGCAGCACGGCTGGGCCGAAGTGCCCGCTCGTCGTTCCCTCAAGGCACTGTCGGAGTACGGATCTTACGACTACTCTCTCACCGTACCGGCAAACTTGATCGTTGCCGGCTCAGGAACGCTCATGAACTCAGACTCCGTGCTCACCTCCGATCAACGTCGGCGGTTAATGCGGGCTCGTGATAGCCACCGGAAGGTCGCGATCATCACCCCGGACCAGACAGGACATCCGGACACCCGCCCTCAGCAAAGTGGGCTCCTGACATGGTCCTACCAGATGAATGGGGTGCGGGACGTGGCGTGGGCCGCCTCGCCGGCCTTCATCTGGAATGCCACACGCATCAATCGAAAGGAAAAGCGAGATGGACTCGCAATGTCGTTCTATCCCCGCTCTTCGATGGGAGGGCAGGCCTGGAACCGATCTACCTACCATATCCAGAAAGGAGTGGAGTTTCTTTCTGACCGTCTCATGACGTACCCCTGGAATACAATGGTAAACGTGGCCGGTCCGGTCAGCCTTCGGTCCTTTCCCGGACTCTCATTTTGCTCACGATCGGCGGCCGGGTATCGCTTATTTGCCTGTACAATCCAGAACCTGAGCCAAAACTGGTTCTCAGTCATGGCCAGCGCCAACGAAGAGCGGCATCCCTGGATGAACAAGGGACTGCGGACTGCCCTGAGCGTACTTGCGCATCGCACTCTGTACGAAGGAGAGTTTTCCCCCAAGCAAGATGCCGCTTTTGCTCCGAAGGGAAACGCACCCGCAGAGGGACTACTTCCACTCATGACGGCGCCGGACGCGTCCTCCATTACAACTCCACCTGCCCTTCAGGATCAGCAGTGGCGTTCCACATTGACATCTTACAAGCCTGCGTACGGTCTACTTCTCCTCCGCGAGTACATCCTCTCCCCCAACCGCTTCGATTATGCCCTTCGCCAATACGTCCAGCGTTGGGCCTACCGTCAGCCCACGCCCGAGGACTTTTTTCATGCGATCAACGACGCCACCGGAACGGATTTGTCTTGGTTTTGGACGGGCTGGTTTCGGCACTCCTGGGCCGTTGACCAGGCGATAACGAACGTTTCATACGTGAACGACACCCCGAGCGACGGCGCCGTCGTCACGTTCGAACTGAAGCGAAAACTCCCCATGCCGGTCGAGGCCACGATTACCGAATCAGACGGCGACACCCACCATCTCCGCCTTCCTGTTGAGGTCTGGCAACAGGGGGCAACGTACACAGCCCGTCTCACGACGGATAGCCGTCTTCGAACAATCCAGCTGGACCCCAACGGTCAACTACCGGACGTCAATCCCCGCAACGACACGTGGTCGTCCCAGCACTCCCCCGACAGAGCAAATCGCACACCCTGATCGGTGTCTTTCATCTGGGGAACCGCTCAGTGAAATTCAGCCTGGTACGCCTGAAACCGACGTTCGAGTTGCAACCCCTCGCCTTCGTTTCCGCCATTCGACTCCACAAACTGCTCCAGTCTGTTGAGGCGCTTGCGAATGTTCTTTGTCGACAAGTAGTCTTCGTCGAACAAGTCCGGGTCACTGCCTCGAAGGACCGCAATGTGTTCGACCGCCCGGACAATGCCCATGGCCGGATAGCCCGCCTCTGCTAAGAGAACCGCCGCAATACGGTCGGCATCGGTCTCATATTTTAGAAGCCGATCGTTCACCACGCGCCGATAGCTTTTCCGCATCATAACGGCCAGATCCTCTTCGACCTCCTCATACTTCTGATCGTCCTCTCCCGTCGCGTCCTCCAACTCCGCAAACGCCGCTTCGGACTCCCGCTTCACTTCCCGTTCGCTCCGCTCCACCATTCCGTGGTGCCGAACGATATGCGCAATTTCGTGCGCCAGAAGTCCAGCAAGCTGAGCCTCTGTCTCAAAGTGCGTAAAGAGCCCCTCGGTGATGAAAATCATTCCGCCCGGACAGGCAAACGCATCAGGTCCCTCTCCTTCGATAACCACCACATCAAAGCTCCAATCGTGGTACGGCGTGTCCGCCGTGAGTTGCTCCGTAAGCAGCGTCAAATACCGCTGCACACGCGGAGTCCGCACCAATCCCTTGCTCACAAGGCGCGTCCCAACGGCCATTCCGACCTGCCGCTCTTGGACGGAGGGATCATAAGGCGTAAGCTCAACACCAAGGTCTCCAAAGTCGAGGTCGGCCCGATCGGCACTGCGAAACGGACGGCGAAAATGCTCCCAGTCCGCTTCCGTGATGGTCGGGGTATTGTGAAGATAGGTCATAAGCTCCTCGACCGAACCGTCCTCCAGCCCTTCCGCGTGCATCTGAAATCCTCGAACGGCAGCCGCCACTCCCGTTTGCGTAGCCTCCGTGCTCGCCCACTCCTGTGCAATGTCCTCCGTCGTCACTGTGTCTTGCGACGCCCCCTGTCGCACACTCGCCTCCGAGATCCATCCGGTCCGGTCGTCTGGGAGGCGAACACGTATCCATCCCTCCTTCTCTTCCAACACCGCAAGCGGAGTGTCCTTCTTCACCACAACTACCACTTGGTGATAAGAGCCTGGTCCCTTTCGAACATAGTTGCTCTGCCGAACGGTCACGACTACGTCGTCGGACGCAAGGACCTCCGATAGCGAAACGGGACTTGCTGCTCCGAATGTCCCTCCCCCTACAAGAAGCACAAGCACCCAGACAGAAACGAGTCCCTTCCGAGCTCCAATGGAGACATGCATAATTAAATTCGTGTACATTCAAGATCTGACTGGATACTGCAGTCTCCTGAGGCGAGTAGCCGGCTTACTTCCCGACCTTCATTTCGTGAATCCCTCTCCAGCTTGACGGCAAGGTCTCTCCGGCTCGCTCCTCGACGCGTTGCTGATACACGGCGGCTGGTCCGTCGTCGGGATCGATCTCAAGAACATTCATGAAGGCCCGACGGGCGCGAGCCCAGCGCTGGCGCCGATAAGCCGACAGGCCCTGCTCAAAGATCTCCCGGCATCGCTCCTGCGCCGGGCTAAGTGCTCCTTTGCGGGCCACCACCTCGAAGATGCGAATGGGGGTCTCTTTCCCCGTAACCCGAAGCAGATCAATTTCTCGGGCTTCGATGGCGGATTGGGCCTCGTCGTACGTACTTTGACTGATAAGAATACGAGTGCCGTATTGCTTGTTGGCCTGCTCCAGGCGCGCCGCTACGTTCACGGCGTCCCCAATCGCCGTGTAATCCACCCGTCGCTGGGTCCCGATATTGCCCACAACGATGCGACCGGTATGAATCCCAATCCGGGATTGAAACGGCGGCCGATCGGGGTGCGCTTCCTGATCGTAAAACTCTTGGAGCACGGCTTCCATCTCGAGCGCCGCCAGGCACGCCTGGGCGGGATGATCGGGATCTTGCACAGGTGCCCCAAAGACGGCCATGATCGCATCCCCGATAAACTTATCCACCATGGCACGCCGATCCAGCACCACATCGGTCGCCACGCCGAAGTACTCATTGAGCCGCTGTACGACCTCCTGAGGGGCTAACTGCTCGGCAACGGAGGTAAACCCCTTGATGTCTGAGAAAAAGACCGTGCCCCCTACCTCCGTGCCCCCCAAAGTCAAGGCATCCGGGTTCTGCACCACTTCGTCTACAACCTGGGGACTCACGTAGCGCTGAAACGTCGACCGCAATTCACGTCGACGTCGGCCTTCGGCGGCATAGCTCACCGCCGAACTGGCAGTGAAGCCTGCTACCAGTGCCCCTCCGGGAGCCACAACCGGAATCCACCACCGAAGAAAGTAGAACGCCGCCGCCGCTCCCCCGACGTACAACAAACCGATGCCAACTATCGCGACGGCCGCCCGACCAATCCGATCAGGACGAACTGCAACAATGCCTGCCCCCACGAAGGCAAAGAGAAAAATAAATACGTATGCCCATCCGCCGGTAAAATCCCGCAGGAAGTGGCCCTGGAAGGCATTGCTCAGAAAGGTGGCGAAAATCTCCATGCCCGGGTAGTCTCCCTCTCCCCCAACCGGGGTCGAATGATGATCATGAAGGCCAGCGGCGATGCCCCCGACAATGATCGTTTTTCCCTCAAACCGCCCGGGAGGGACAATGGGCTCAGTCCCGATTTGCATCCGGGCAGCCGAGACGATAAGGGATTGAATGGAATAATACTGATCCTGAAACACCCCATCTACTCCTCCCGGCCCGTACCAGTAGAGCAAGAAGGCCCCAGTGGGCCCCACCGGAAAGTTCGATAGAACGGACGCAGCGTCCTCATCTTCGCGATTCGTAAGCAACGCCGAGACGCCCAGATTCGGAAGGAGAAGACTGTCTCGAACCTGGTATGCAAGCGGCACGCGACGCACGACTCCGTCACCATCTGCCTCCATGTTAACAGCGCCGAGGGCTGCAGCTCCGTCCTGAAACGACGGAATGGGCGCCAGAGCCCCTTGGCTGGACCGAAGGCGAAACTGCCTCTCCCTCCCTGCATCCATCAGGTGTCTCGGCTCAATGGGGTTTGTCGTCGTATCCGATTCGGTAAGCTGTACGGCCAACGTGACATTTCCCGCCGAATCGAGCGCTCGTGCAAACCGCTGGTCCGACTGGCGCGCACTGACGTTGGCCCGCGGAAAATCCGGTTCGGGGAAGAGAATATCGAACACTACGGTTTGGGCTCCCCCCTTGCGAAAATACTCCAAAAGCATCCCGTAGTACTCCCGGGGCCAGGGCCATCCCACCTTCATTTGGCGCCGGGTCCGTGAGATACTGGCGTCATCAATGGCCGCGAGGACGATGGAGGTGTCCACCCCGGCAGGTCGATTGAGGTGACGAAACCGAGCATCCAGGGTGGTGCGCTCAAAGGATTGGAGTGCTCCTCCGGCGTGGAGGCCCGCCACGAAAAGAAACGCTCCAATCGCACAACCAATCGCGCGCACACCGCGGCCCCACTCCTCCCCGGTCATGTCTATGAGCTTCTTCCAGGCCGATCTGCTCATGAATTGAGGAGTGAACTACACCTGATTGAACTCACAAATCCTTTCAACTCTGCGACGGGAACTGTCTCCCTGACGGCCAAGACGACTAGCAGTCTGGAAAATCAGCTACAGAGTGCGGGCACGGCAGGAAAAAGCGCGGGAAACGAACGCTCCGGAGCAAAGAAGGCGATTTCTGTACGGGACGGTGCTCGGAAATGTAGCGTCTCCTTTACAAAAGAACGTTCAGCCAGCGGGCACGCCAATGAGAGCGAGAGTGGTCCCTACCAAACGATCTAGAACGATAGGACCTCAGGCTTTTTGCCTTCGACAAAGGGCATCTCCATCCCGATACTGCTCCCGATGTAGGTTGGATCGGCCAGGATGTAGGTCTCTCCCTTTACTGTCAGCGTTCGATCGTTCGAGGTTGCCTCCAGTCCCCCTCCCTGCTGTACGGCCGTTGCCACATGGCCCGGCCACTTCACTCCAACGATTGAGCGATCCAGAAGGGTGCGTACCAGATAGGCAAAAAGCACGGCCCGGTCCTCACAATCGGATGCCGATTCCGCCAGCGACTCCTCCGGGAAGAGAAACCGTTCTTCCCCAAAATTATCGCGGTCACGCTTGTACTTGGTCGCAAACTGAACGAACGAGAGAAGGAAGTTGAGGGCGTCGCGGGACGAGCGGTCTTGAATGTGTGGACGCAACGCGTTCGCAAGCGACCGCTCCGCCGTCGCCGACATCCCGGACCGGAAAAGCACAGCGAGCTCTACATTCGGATAGGCTCGGAGATACTCTACGACCGACGGATTATACTGAAATTCGATCGTGTACCGCTCGTCGTCGTACGAAAAGGACACCGAACGACGTTGGGACGCAGTCTCCAGATTTGGCAACACCGCCTCATCAAGAGTGAGTACCCGATCAGCCGTTTCGTGCTGTCCCTCATACGTACGAAGTGCGCCCTCCCCCGCCTCTCCCATCAGGTAGTACCGCTGGCCGTTGATGTGCAATTGGGAACGGTTGAAGATCTTTTCCTCTACCGGCAGCATCAGGAAAATGTTACTGTCCCGATAGCCGACCCGTACGGAATATCCGGACTTCATCATCATGAACCACGTCCAGAGCGTGGCCTCGTTCGACCCGGAGCGGAGGCCCTTCTGCTGGTACAACTGATCTCCAAGGTTCCGAATGTAGACATAATATCCCCAGTCGCTGAGGCCCAACTGGTCTCGGCGCTGTTGAAGGACCTCAAGAGTCGGGGTGTACTCTTCACTGGCCATCGACTTCCAGAACGACCCAATGGCTTCTTTACCGGGCGCCCCCTCCACGGCTGGAACGAGGGATGAGGAGTAGGGAACGGTTGTCTGAGTTCCAAAGAACGACAGGCTCGCCTGCGACCGGTTCGTGCTCTCTCGCGCTTCGGCCCTCTCAGAAGCCGGGGTCGACGTCGGCGGTGTTGGAGCGGGGCGGGACTGCTGCTCTTCGTCTGCCTTCGGCTCTTTGGAGACCGACTGCCGCACATTCTCCGCGGATTCTGACGCGGATGCACGCACTTGTCTTGGCGCCGTGGGCGGCTCCGGCGGATTTGCTTCGGACGCCTGCTCAGACGAACTGGGCGTTCTCGCCCCTCCGACGGAAGGGATTTCTTCCGGCTTATCGTCAATCGGACTCCCGATCCGGCCGTCGACCTCCACATCCGTCCACTGTTTCTGCAAGAACTTCAGAAAGGCCTTGTCCTGCTCGTTCATGTACTGCTCGTACTGCTGCCGTTGCTTCTCCCGCCACTCTTCGTAGTCTTTCTGTCCATACGCCACCGGCATCCGAAAAAGCAGACACGCCGAGAGTAGAAACACCACGGAGACGAATCTCCTCACGCACCAGGACAGGGGAAGCGGAGCCGAGAAATCAGACATAGGACCATGGAGACTGTGTGGAAATGCTACTGTGTAAACACCGCTTCTACGGTGCCTTCAACAAGAACGTAGCAGGTTTCCTTATCGGCCCACCGGGCAACCACCTGCGCTCGCCGAAGAAGCACGCCTGTAAGAATGCTCTTCACGTCGTGTTTCCATTCGTCCGAGCTGGTGTTCAGGCTTCGGACGTGGCTGGCAGCCTTGAAGGCAAGCCTACGTCGGGCTCGTGTTTCAGCAGTGCGCCAACTACTTTCGAGGTTGTAGTATCGCGGTGCGATGCCGACTGCTCGACGCGCAGCGTGTCCTCCGTGCAGTTCCTGCTCCACCCAAGAGGGCCGCGTGCTCGAAAAAGGCGATCGACTGGACGACGGTCCCCGAGAAGACCCCCCATCCGGGGCCCAAGTCGCAAGCACAAGGGTCATGCCACCAGCCCGTACTGAATCGACGTACGAGACCGAATGCAGCGTGTCCGGCAATCCCATACGGACGAAGCTACGTCCCTCAATGGAAGCCCCATACCCTGGCGCGTCCTCGTACAGCTTCTCACCCAGGATCACCATACGATGAGCCGCACGGAGCGCGTCATAGGCGTCCGCCTTCGCCACCGACACCCCATCGCTAAGATTGGAATAGGCCGGCGCATACCCCACGGCCCACAAGGCCGTTCCCCCCGACGGTGAGGTCTTAAACCACGCGGGGTAGGCAGGCTGCGCGTGTATACACTGACCGCCGTCATATCCGACGACGGCCAGTGCTACAAGAAACGCAATCCCGAAAGGGACACCGTCAGACACGAGGCACTACCGATTGCTACCATTCTGAGAAGCCATGCCGCTCTCCTGCTCCTTCTCGTACTCATCAACAGCTTCCTTCATCTCTTTGAACGCCTGACTGGACCGGAAGCGCGTGTACATTTCGTCTTCCTTGTTCATGCTGTTCATTTTCGAAAGGAACTCCTGGGCCGCTTCCCCAACCGGTAGCTCCATCAGTACGTACGCCCGCCAGGTGCCATTGTCCTGCTGAAAAACCTCCTTCTGCTTTGGGCTCGTGCCCTTCAGCACCTGACTGGTGATTTCCTTCTGTGCCTCCGTGTACTGCTGCCGCAGGTCATCCCCAATTTCTTCGGTAAAGGACTTCGTCATGCTCTCGATTTTGGTTTCGAGGCTGGCCGCGAGGTCTCCCCGTGCACCAGTCGTTGCCTTATCGATCGCCACCTGCATGCGTTGGGACGTGGACGTATTGGCAGCATAGACATAATTCGGATCCTCCGGCGTATTCAGATACCACTCCGGCACTTCCTGCCCTCCCGCCGACGGCTCTGAGGAGCCGCATCCGGTAAAGACGGCAGCAACAAGAAGAAAACTGAGTACGTGTACGCCGAGTCGTGCACGCTGAGTCATGGCTGTAAGCATAGTCGCGGATAGAGGGGGTAATGAACGAGGCAAACGAATTCGGAGCAGTGCACACGAAGAGCCCATGATCAAAACTCAGAAGGTCAACGCTTGAAAAGCGCACCCTCGCCATACCGACAGCCGTCGTGTGCCCACCTCCCAACAAAGGGAGCGTCCCCATTCGGGTGGATGGGCGCCACGTCAAGCGTGAACCTCTCAGATGCTAGCCTTCTAGATGGCCAGGAGCGACGGATGCAAACAGTTTTGCGAGGGACTCGAAGTTACCTGCTCGTAAAAGACATGAACGTAGTACTCGCTAGACTTTTCTGGGGGTGGCTTGTTTCTGCCGCTTCGCTACAACCCTAACTGGGAAATACTGATCGAGCGGGTTCTTTCACACCCTGACGGTACGAAGCGGAAAAACAGTCCTCGTCATAATTCCTCTCGTAGATCGACGAGGAAGTCGCGCAGTTCTCGAAGTTGTTTTTGCAATTCGTACCGGCTCTGCGGTTCACGGAGTGCCTGCCGAGCCCCCTCAATGGTGTACTTTTCGTCCTTGAGCAGATACCGAATTCGCTCAATGACTTCAATGTCATCCTCCGTGTATACACGCCGACCCGCTCGATTCTTTCGAGGACTGAGTTCTTCAAACTCCTGCTCCCAATACCGAAGCACGTGAGGATCGTACCCGACGATGTCACTCACTTCACCAATGGAGTAATAGAGCTTCTCCATCCTTGGTAATTGGGTAGGACGTGTCCAAAGAGAAGAACGAAAACGCGGACCAAAACCGGACAGGCTTCCCCAGAAACGATTCCCGCGAGTTCTCATCTCCCCACCACTTCGAACGTTGACCCAATCGCCGGATCTTTCTCCACCTCGATGCGGACAGGAAATGCTTGCTTGAGTCTCTGAAGATGCGTAATAACGAGGATTTTTGCAAAGTCCTCGCGAATGGCCTGGATAGCCTCCACAAGACGCTCAATTCCCGTTTCGTCCTGTGTACCAAATCCTTCATCAATAACAAGAGTCCGAACGCGGACGCCACTGCGGTCCGCCAGGAGTTGAGCAAGGGCGACCCGGAGGGCAAAGTTCACCCGAAAGCTCTCGCCACCGGAAAAGGTCTCGTAGGGGCGCGGCACGCCCTGTTCGTCGGTAATAATGATGTCAAGCGTTTCCTTCGTCCCCCCACTCTTTTTCTCTTTGAGCGTTTCAAGACGAATGTGCATCCGCCCGTCCGTGAGACGATCGAGGATTCGATTGGCCCGCTCTTCGATCTCTGGGAGGGTCTCCTCAATAATGAGAGACGGAATGCCGTGCTTCCCAAAGACGGTACGGAGATGCTTGTACAACTGCCGATCTGTCTTACAGTCCTCTAGCTGGTCCTTTGCATCCGCAAGAGCCTCCTGATCCCGCTGGGCCTGCTCCAGGCGTTCGTTGAGCATGCCAAGGGTTTGTTGCGCCTCATTCAACGCATCTTCTGCCGTGGCAAGCTCCTCCTCAATGGTACCCACCTCTTCATCGAGAGCCGGCTTTGCCTCCAATGCTTCCTTCAAATCGGAGAGCCGCTCGCGCTCCTTCTGGCGTTCCTCCCGCAGCGACTCGACGCGATCGGCCGCCTGCGCACGCTGTTCCTCCCATTCGGCTCGGTTATTTTCGGCGTGCTTCAATTCACTCCGCCGATCTGGAACGTCACTCAGCGTCTTCAGCGCCTGTCGGACCTCCTGAAACCGATCCGGATCGAAATCAACGTCAGCAAGCTGCTGTTCCAAGGTGCGCCGTCGCTCGTGCAACTCCTCGAACGCCGTCCCTTCCTCGAGTTGCGTGCGCAGGGTTTCAATTTCTTCGTCGTGCTGAGCAATCTTGCGCTGTAGCTCTTCGCGTCGACCATCCAACTCGTTGAGTTCTCGCAACCGCTCGGTATACCGATCCATTTGGGCCGCCCGGTTCTGCAGGGTCTCAAACCTCTGGGGGTCGAAGTGAAGCTCCGCCCGGCGCTGGGCGCACCACTGCCAGCGTCGACGGGCGTTTTCTCCGTACGAACGCTGTTGCAAACGATTTTGAATAGCGAGTGCCTGCTGCCGGTGTGCCTCGAGGGCCTCGGCCCGTTCCTGAAGGGCGCGCCGCTGCTCACGAGCCGTCGCCAGTGCCCCCTCTACTCCCTCCATTTCTTGCACCTGTTCCCGAAGACGAGCATACTTTTCCCGGAGGGACGCCCGACGCTCGATCAACGTCTCCAGTTGCTCTTCCCCCTCCACAATCGCCTGTTGAAGCGCGTCGATGCTCGACTGAAGGGTCGTTTCGACCTCCTCCCGGTGCGTTGGTGTTAGCTCAGTGCCGCACGTGGGACAGGTCGGCCCCTCGGCCGCGCGAAAGCGCTCAAGCTCGGCCTGTTCCTCGTCCCGCTCTTCGCGCCGGGCTTCAAGTTGTCCTTCCAGTTCCTGAATGCGCTGCCCAACCTCTTTTCCGTCTGCCTCAATGTCTTCAAGCTGATCTTCGAGCCGGGTTTGCTTCTTCTTTTTTGACGTTAGCGTCTCAATCCGCTTCTCGAGGTCTTCGAGCGAAGAGACCGCCTCGCGCTCGTTTTCGATCTGTTTCTGCAGCGCATCGAGCTCTCCCTTGAGTTGTCGACGCGTCCCGACGAGTGCGCGTCGGGCCTCTTCTTGTCTCGCCTGAAGGCGCTTCTGGCGATGGCGGACGGCCTCCCACTCCTGCACCTGTTGACGCGCCGACTGCGCCTGCCGTACCCCCTCTTCAACCGCCGACCGCTTCGCAAGCTGGGTCTCGCACTCATTGAGGTCTTGCCTGAAGCTCTTTCGCTCCACGGTTAGACGGTCGAGGCGACGCTCGAGTTTGTTGGTGCGCTCTTGAAGGGTAGACTCGACCTGTTCGAGTTGCTTCTCCAATCCCCGGTGTAGATCGCGCTTATCGTCGAGCGTATCGCGCTCCTCCTGCAAGGCTTGGTACCGCTCATAGGCCGCCGCAATGTCGTCGCGTTCTTCCAGAAGCTCGTCGGCCTGAGCGATCTTTTTTTCAAGGGCCTCCAGCGCATCGGTCTGTTCGGCAATCCGCTCATCAAGGTCTTCAATGGCAGATTCGGCCGTCTCCCGTTCCCGAGCCTTCGCCTCCAGATCGGCCAGTTGCTGAGTGAGGGCCTTTTCCTTCTCCCGGAGTTCGGACACCGTTTCTTGTTTGGCCTCGACCTTCGCCTGTACCTCTTCCCGTTGCTCTTTCCATTCCGGCACGTCGGCCACGGCCTCTTGCAACCGCTCCACCTCCGCCTCTATGCGCTGCTGTCGCTTTTTGGCGTCCCGCCACCGATCCCGGGCCTTCTCTTCGAGGTTCTCGTACCGGCTCAGGTTGAGAATACTGACGAGTATTTCCTTGCGCTGACTCGGGCTCTTATCCGTAAACTCGTCGGAGCGTCCCTGAAGGAGGAAGGCCGAGTTGATAAAGGTGTCGTAGTCCAGACCCAGAGTATCCTCAATTCGGCTCTGAGTTTCGCGCTGGGTAGCCCCGGTGAGCGGGCGATAGTCGTCCTGTTCCGGCGCGTAAAGTTGAAACTCAAGGTCTGACGACGTGGTCTTGCCAGTCGCGGAGCGTGAAAACGAGCGCGTGACGCGGTATCGTGTCTCCTCCAGATCGAAGGTAAAGGTCACCTCCATATGCCGCGTACCTATGCGGATGAGCTCGTCGTCGGGCTTCCGCTTCCCGCTCGATTTGCGGGCTTCGCCCCACAGCGCCCACGTCATCGCATCCAGGAGCGCCGACTTGCCCTCTCCATTCCCGCCGGACAAGCACGCCACGTCAAACTCATCGAAGTGAAGAGCCGGGGCTTCTGTGCCGTAGCTAAGAAAGTTCTGGAGCTCAAGACGAACAGGAACCATGCAAGACCGGGGCTACAAACGGGACTTCTCAACTTCCTTTCCCTGCCGGATGCAAATCCATCCAAGTCAACGATTCAGAGTCGGCCCGTTCGAGTACTACTATTTATCGAAACTGAATTGGCGTAACGCTAACAATCACATCGACGGCCGAGGCCAAGTCGTACTCCTGCAGGTAGTCATTCATTTCCTCCTCCAGCGCGTCGGCAAGACGGGCCCGGTCGGGCGGTGTAATGGCATCGTCGACCGCCGCAACCACCGCGTCGTCACCCTCTACGTCCATAGCAACCGAGATGCGCTCCCGGGGCGCCCCGGGAACCCGATCCTGCTCCACCTCCACGTCCACCGAGAGCGTGTACGAGTCAAGGTCGGCCCCGTTCAGCGCGTCCTCGGCCTGTGCCTGCACCACCTGTCGAACGCGCTGAGCCACTGTGGGATGCACACGCTCATTGTCGCGCGTCGCACCTCGCACGGAGTCCAGGTCGGCGTCTTCGGTGAGATGGAGATCAATCGAGATCGTGCTACCAACAACGGGCATGATGAAGTATGGGGGGCAGTGAGCCGTGGACGGACGAAGACACTCTTAGTTGACTAGTGTAACCATTCACGTCATTTTGATTCAACCCTCAAACCCGATTCCTTTCGTTTAAGAGACTGTTTTGATTTCACATGATCACATTTCAGGCTGAGCGTAACGACCGCAGATCGTCGAGATCCGTCTGTGTTGGGGGCTTCCGAACGATTAACGGTCCTCCAGATCGGCGAAACACCTCTCCGATTTTCAATCCGGCCAAAATCAAAACAGTCTCTAAGAGCGAAAAAGTGCTAACGATCGTCCGTTCCGCCACGGGCCTCCTGCACCGACGGTTGCAACCTGGGCTTGATCTGGTGACCAAACGTCTCGGATGCACGCTTCGCTGCCGGCAGATAGGGAGAGGTGGCTTCCAACGTCTCGGGCAAAGCACTCGCGACCGGTGAATACAGGACCGATTCTTTTCGGGTTTTCTTGCTCGGCATCTCCAGACCCGACAGCACCAGAAAGAGGACGCTCAGCAACAGGGCAGCCTTGAATCCCCCGAGTGCTCCCCCAGCCGCCCGATTCACCAGGTTCAGCGACAACGTCTCTAGGATCTGTTCTAAAAGCCGCGACACTGCCCAAAAGACCAGCTGGACCCCAACGAAGATTGCGATGAACCCGGCGATGGGTGCAACCGAGGCCGATAGGCCCAGGCTAGACACGATGAGCGTGCCGACCGGATGCATGAGTTGCACGGATAAGAAAAAGGCCAGGACGAGGCCGAGCAGACTTGCGATCTGGCGCACGGCTCCCACCATAAAGCCACGAACGAGTCCCCCCGCGAGCACGATCAAAATGAACCAGTCCAGACCGGCAAGTTCCATGTGAGGGGCCACGCTTGGGTGTGTGACTGGATAGCCAGACGATGCTGTCTCACCAACGGGACTCCATGCTCGAGGCTCGGCGAAGGGTGCATTCCCAGGACGACGCTGCATTCCTTCTCATTGCCTAAGTGATGAGGTGTATCAATTGCCAAACGGCGTGCGCCTCGAAGAGATTGCCCCAGCCTATCCGAGAAGCTGCTTCACCATACGCTGGACCCGCCCGCCATCCACTTTGCCACGGAGCGCATCCATCGCTCGTCCCATGACAGCGCCCATGTCGGCCATGGACTCCGCTCCCACATCGTCGATGATGGACTGTAACTTCTCTTCCAACGCCTCGTCCGAAAGCTGATCGGGCATGTACTCCTCCAGCACGGCCAGTTCCTCCTGCTCTTTCGTCACCAGGTCGTCCCGTCCGGCCTCCTCATACTGCTCAATCGAGTCCTTCCGCTGGTTGACCTGCTTTCGGAGAACGGCCAGTTGGTCTTGTTCGCCCAGGAGCGTTTCTGCCCCGTCCTGGCGCTGGTCGATTTCTTTGTTCTTAAGGGCAGCCCGGAGGGAGCGAAGAGTACGCAGGCGCACCTTGTCTTTGTTGCGCATGGCCGCCTTGAGGTCCTCATTGAGCCGGTCGAGGAGAGAATTGTCGTCAGACATGGAGGAGAACAAATCACTGTCAGTTCAGAGAATACTGAGGAAGATATGTACGCCTCGCCTCCCCGAACGGTCCCTCATTCGCCCTCGATAGCGGACCGAAACTCCTCCTCATAGTGCCGTGTGCACCACTCGCGCGCCATCCGGCGCACGGTAGGCGCATCCGCAGCCTCTACAGCCTTACTCGCCAGATCCTGAGCCGCGGAAAGTGAAATTTGAGAGATGCCCCGCCGCACGGCCGGGATGGATCGCGGGACCATACTCATACACCGCAGTCCGACCCCCAGCAGAACAGGGAGGGCATACAGGTCGGCGGCCACCTCTCCGCAAAGAGCAACGGGCGTATCGGTACTCCGTCCCGCATCCACGGTCCGGCGGAGGAGGTAAAGAACGGCGGGATGCAACGCATCATAACGATCCGCTACGCGGTCGTTACCTCGATCAACAGCCAGAACGTACTGCGTGAGGTCGTTGGTACCGATCGACAGAAAGTCGGCCGCCTGGGCAAATTGCCGTGCCTGAAGCGCGAGGGCAGGCACTTCCACCATGGCCCCAACCGGAAGATCTGCGTCATGCTCAACATTTTGCGCTGTAAGCCGCTCTCCTTCCTCTTGCAATAGAGCCTGAACTCGCTTCACTTCGTCCAGCTGAGTTACCATAGGCAGAAGGACGCGGAGCGACCCGTGGGCATTGGCCCGGAGCAGAGCCCGAATCTGGGGGCGTAGCAGCGCCTCTTCCCGGTCGAGCAACACGCGAATGCCGCGCCAGCCAAGAAAGGGGTTGGCCTCTTCGTCTGCAAAGGGCACCAGCTTGTCGCCTCCTAAATCGAGAAGACGAATGGTCGCTCCATGATCGCCTGTCGCTTCAGCAGCGCGACGATACACCTCGGTCTGCCTCTGCTCATTCATCCCCATTCCGTCCTCCCCGAAAAATAGCATCTCGGTCCGCATGAGACCGATGCCTTCTGCCCCGTACTGATCGAGCCCTCCCAACGTCTCCCCAAACTCCACATTGGCGCGGAGCGTGATCGTTTGCCCGTCGGCGGTTGTCGTGGGAGGACGAGCCTCCGCCGTGCAGGCCTGCAGGAGCGTCTGTTGCTCCGACTGGCGACGACGGTACATCTGTACAGTCTCCTCGCCCGGCCGAACGATGAGGTGTCCGCGTCGCCCATCGAGAATCACGCGGTCGCGATCCGCCACAGCATCGAGAGCCCCCTCGGCTCCGACGACGGCCGGCAACTCCAAAGCCCGCGCGATAATCGAAACGTGTGAGGTCTCCCCCCCCTTCGTGGTGACGCACCCGAGCATTCCGTGTCGGTAGAAGCGAATGAGATCGGCAGCCGTGAGCCGGTCTGTCACGACGATCGAATTCGGCCGGATCGTGGCCGCCGTTCGATTGCGCTGTAGAATCTGAAGAAGGCGCGTCTCCAGTCCTTCAAGATCGTCGGCTCGCTCGCGAAGATACTCATCATCACTCGCTTCTAACCGGCGTCGGTACTCTCGAAGCTCCGACGCAAGAGCGTGGGCAGCGGACTGGTGCTCTTCTTCTATGCGACGTCGGATTTCTCCCAGTACCTCCTCGTCCCGTAGCATCAGGGCCTGGGCCTCCAGCAACGCCGTCGCCTCCCGTCCCACCTGATCCTGAGCAATCGAGCGGACGTTCTCCAGCTCTTGTTCTGCACGGTCCAGGGCCTCTTCGAGAAGCGTGAGTTCGGTGTCTACCTCCGCCGGATCGACGTGGGTCTGCCCCACTTCAGGAGCGTTAAGGTGATATCGGTGCACCGCACCGATTACGATTCCAGGAGCTCCCCCAATCCCATGCACTACCGTTTCAGCGGCTGGGGCCCCATCCGAATCCAAAACATCATCGCTCATGGCCACACCCGTCCAAGGGGACGTCCTATCGAAAACACTACATCTCTTCTCCAAACCCGTCTTCAAACAACTCGGCAATGGCATCGGCCGCCGCCTCTTCATCCTCCCCCTCCACCACGAGCGTGAGCGACGCCCCCTGCTCGGCCGCGAGGGTCATGACCCCGATGACGCTCTTGCCATTAATCTCGTAATTGTCGCGCCGCAGGAAGACCTCCGAGTCAAATTTCGAGGCCGTGCGCACAAGCATGGATGCGGGCCGGGTGTGAATCCCAGCCCGATTCCGAACGGTCACCTCGCGTTCAATCATACAGAGCGGACATCATCCAAGGGCAAAGAGTAATCAACGCTAACGCAACGGACACCGCGGCCCACCGTTGCGCAACGGTCCACTAGTGGCTGCGGGCTTCCATCTCATCAATCAACCAGCCCAGCGTCTCCCGGGCCTGCCCGGAGGGAAGAACGGTAAGATGATTCCGCGCCTGCGCACTATAGCGCGTTACCTCAGCCCGGGCCTCTTCAAAGACTCCAAGGCGATCCATTCGCGCTCGGGCCTCTTCTACGTCTCCCGGCGGAAGTCCTCCATCGTGAATGAGACGAGCAAACCAGTCGTACTCCGATCCCTCCGCTCGTTCGAGCGCACGGAGCGTGAGGTATGTCTTTTTTCCAGTGACGAGATCGCCCCCGACTGCTTTGCCCCACTCCTCCCCATCAGCAGTGAGGTCAAGGAGGTCGTCCTGAATCTGGAATGCCCGCCCCACCAGCCGTCCAGCGGTGCGAAGTTGGGTCTGGTGCTCCGGGGCACTCCCCCCGACGACCGCCCCAAGCTCGAAACAAGCCGACAGCAAGGCAGCAGTCTTCCCGTCGATCATGTCGAGGTAGGCATCAACAGACACCTCTGCCTGCCCTTCGAAGGAGGCATCAAGCGCCTGCCCCGAACAGAGCTTCTCCACCATCGGATGATACACCTCATACAGAGCATCGTCCGGCACCTCCGGTACGTCCCCCAAGAGCTCGTACGAAAGCCCCATCAGCAGATCCCCCGTAAGGATGGCCGTACCCACGTCCCACTTCTCATGCACCGTGGGCCGTCCACGACGCTCCTGCGCCTCGTCCATGATGTCATCGTGAACGAGCGTGAAGTTGTGAAAGACCTCCACTGCAAGGGCCGCCGGCAAGGCCGAAGCAGGCGATCGGCCGTACGCCTCTGCTACAAGCAGGAGCAGCGTAGGTCGCACTCGCTTTCCGCCTCCTTCCAGAACGTACTCTACAGGGTCGTAAAGCACGGCCGGCTCCCGGTTGGCCACAACCGATCCCAGGGCCTTTTCGACCTGAGATCGGAGCGTAGCAACGTGATCGGACGGCGACACCGTAGAGGAGAACGAATCCATGCAGCGGGACAATCAGAAGGTTCGCAAACCAATTGGAACGAGCAAATTGACTACGCAGCGACCCGCTCGTCCAACGCCGTTTCGATGCGCGTGTAGACCTCTTCGATGTCGCCCTGCCCATCGACAGTTACCAGAGCGTCGCGGTCTGCGTAGTAGTCTTCCAGCGGCTGCGTCTCCTCTCGGTACACCGAAAGCCGGTTGCGAATCGTCTCGGGCTTATCGTCGTCGCGTTGCACGATGAGATCCGGATCGACACTGTCGGGCGGTGGATCGTGATCGAGATGGTAGGTCTCGCCCGTTTCAGCGTGGACGCGACGGCGGCTCAGGCGCTCGACAATCACAGCATCCGGCACCTCCAGGCTCAGCACCGCGTCGATCGGAGTATCGTTTTCCTCTCCAAACTCCGTAAGCCACTCGGCCTGTTGCGTCGTTCGCGGATAGCCGTCGAGCACGTAGTCATCATACCCTTCGTCGGCAATCGCATTTTCCGCAAGCTTGCGGACCACCGTATCAGGCACGAGTTCTCCCTTCTCCACGTAGGCCTTTGCTTCTTTTCCCACGGGCGTCTCGTTCTTCATTGCCTCGCGGATGATGTCGCCTGTCGAGATCTGAACGAGACCACGCCGCTGTTCCAATAACCCCGCCTGGGTCCCTTTGCCTGCACCCGGAGGGCCGAAAATAATAAGTCGCATAACCGGTGATGGTGTCGCTTGGTGAGTGCGTACAAAAACTGATTTCGAAGCGCCGTTGGGGCTCAATCGCAGCACAAAATCGCCCCGAAAGTCCCCCTTGGAAAGCAAGATTATGCGTCCGTGTCGACGGGCGATTCGCCGGCCTCTGCTCCCCCGAACGCAGGCCCGTCTGCTGTCTTCTCATCTACGAGCTGCTCCTCGATGATGTCCTCCACGTCGAGACTAGCGAGCAACGTCTCGACGGCCTCCCGAGCCAGCAGGCTGAGGCCTGTACTAAAAATGATCTCGATGCCCTCCTGAAAAAGGCGGCGGCCCCAGCCCCTTCTACTTCTTCCCTCTTCGCGGTGACGATTGTATACCACAAGCGGCACCCGATCGCGAAGGGCCTTGTCCAGGGCGGGGCCGGGCTCTTCCCCTTGGTCCACGCGTTCCTCCACCTCGTCTCGGAGTGCCTCAAGGTAGGTGTCAATAAGCTCTGCGTGCTCCTTTCGGCGTCGGGACCGGCGACTGCCCCCGAAGAGCACACCGACCGCCATCCCGGCCGCCAGCATGCCGCCTACGCTCTTGAGCGGATTGCGTACGATCCACTTCTGCAGCGAGGCCCCTGTGGACGAGACCTCCTCCTGCAGAGACCCAAGACGTTCGGACATGGCCTCGGCAGTCTGGTGCAGACGCGATTCCACGTCGGCTTTGCTCGGCTTCGAATCCATCGGTACGCCAAAACGAATGAGGGAAGCAACTACGATAAAGAGGAAGGATTGTCAGGCGAAGCTGCTGCGTCGTCCGTCTCCACGGTTGCCTGAGCCTCTCGGCTTGGGCGATCCTCTTCCGCAGGCTCGTCCGTCTCTCCTCGAATCTGCTCGAAAAGATTGGACGGGGGCAGTAACTCCGGACGCGCCTTGGACAACGCCGTGAGGGTGAGAACAAGAAGGACCGACACGATCAAGAATCCCCAGAATGGATGCCCCAACAACCACCCCAGGCCCAATGCAATTGTCGTAAACACAAAGAGAGCCGCAAAGAACCCAAGAAAGGCCAGCGTGACCCCAAGGGCCACCTCGTTCCGCAGGTCATCGACTTGCTCTTCTATCTCCAAAATTGCGAGGTCGATCCTCAAATCGATCCACTGGCGCAGGTCTTCTACCAAGCCACGCGTATGCCCCGCGATTCGACCCATTTTCCCACGCCGGGAGGCCTCTGAGGGCGGGCTCCCTTCGGAGGAGGACGAGCGGTCCTGGAGCGATTCCATGAGCAGAGCCTGCGTCTTTCTAAACAAGATTGGAGGGTAAAAATAGCACAGAGCACACCACACTCAAGTGAATTCGGTATCCAACTGTGCCACATGATCACATCGTTGAACTCGCGTTTGTCCCCACCGTACGTGCTGTCCGATTTCGCCTTTATTCCAGCCCCGTCCCAGCGCCCTCGCTGCCATGAGCTCCATTCAGTCCGAACGCACCCCAAACCCAAACAGCCTCAAGTTCTCCAGTAGCAACGGTCGGTTCAGCGAGGCCGTCGTCGCGATGACGTCAACGGATGAGGCCGACCAGCACCCACTGGGGGATCCGCTCTTTGCCATTGACGGCGTCGCTGACGTATTCGTGACCCCGGAGTTCGTCACGATTTCCAAAACGGAAACGGCCGACTGGAACGAAATTCAGCCGGACGTGAAAGCAGTCCTAGCGGACTTTCTCGGTTCACAGTCGTCGGACTAGTCCGTGATCGCTCCGGCTTGGAGAAATTGAACGATCGCCCGCCCCTCTTCATCATCCAATGGAGGAACGTGCACACCGCCCGGCGTACGAACTGACCAGTCGTCCGGCAGCTGATCATGAAGATGGGGCCGGGCCACCACAACGTAGACCTCGTCCGAATGATCACTAAGCCAGTCGTCCACCTCTCCGAAATCATCGTATTCCGTCCATCGGATGTGTCCGGCTCGCTGAGGCGTAGGATCGCCCCGGCTCACCAAAAACTCCAATCCTTCGGCGTAGGCGTGCGGCTGGTCTCGGGCCTCTAAGAACGCTTGCTGCATTTGGAGGGTGCCGGGCGTATCCTCATGGGCCGGAAAGAGCCCCCGGAAACGAGCCATGGCCTCCAGATACGCGTCCGGCGAGTGATCGCGTGGTGCCCAAAGCAGTGCCAGTCGACGACGCCCCTCCCCCTCAAAAAGCAGCATATCTTCGGCCAGCCGTCCCATCTCGTCTTCCGATTCATGCCCGTCCACCACTCCCACGCTGTAGACGGGGGATCGAATCAGGCGTTGGGACTCGGGAATGTCGTGCTGATTACAGGCCTCCTGAACCGTACCCTCTCCCTCTTCTCCCTCCTCGGCAATAAGGAGATCTGCCTCCTCGCACACTGTATCGGTGGAATCAAACCGAATGGATCCCTCTACTCCCTCTGCCCGCACAGCCTCCGCAAAGGCCGGAAGGAGCGCTGGGGACGACTCGGGAACCCTCCCCACGTAATCAAGTCCGAGCGCCCATACCACAAGCGCGTCCCGAAACCCCGACAACGGTCCTGCCTCGCCGTGCAAAACGCCCACGGTGCCGTGCCAAGACGCACCAGCATCTCCAATCCATCGGTCCACGGCCTCCAGCGTTAGACTCTCCATCCACCGGTCTACGGCATGATCGAGGGCCTGCTCGGTCCAACGATTGGGAGCTTCTACCGTCTCGTTGATGGCACGCTGGCGGGCCGACTGCGAGGCGTCTCGCCACTTCGTGGCCGCGTTGATAATTTTTTGAATTGAGGAAGACACTTTATGCAATAACAGAAATTAAAAGGGTGACGTTTATGGGTATCGTAGGGCACAACCGAACGCCTTCTGCCGAGCACGCTCCACCGTCCTCCCCTCCACCAACGCCTGCACGGCTCGCCTCACGTACGGCTCCTCCACACGCCCCGGCGCGCTTGGACTATCGTCAATCGCCCCCACGTAGATGAGGGTGCGGGCCGGACCAAACACGTAGGCATGAGGCGTCCGCGTGGCTCCGAGTGCCCGCGCAAACGTCGCCTCGGGGTCCCGGACGTACGTAACAGTCTCGCCCCATTCTTTCCCCTGTGCCCGGATGGCGTTTATGGTCTCATCCGCGTTGGCGTTTACAAGGACAAATCGAATGCCCTGTCCCTCGTACTCGGCCACCAGGGCCTGGACTCGGTCCTTATAGCGGTCCACCCAGGGACACTGCGTGCTCCAGAAGATGAACACCGTTCCGTTCCTCCCGGTCAACTGCTGGGGTGATACGGACGCCCCATTCAGGCGCTGAAGTGCCCCTGTCACGTCCGGAAGCGACGCTCCTGGCGTCAACGGCGTTTGCGCCCGCACACTCTCCCCCCATCCCATCCCCAAAACAGAGAGAAGTACGAAACCGACGAGATAAGTGCGGGCCATTTCGAATAAAGCGGTGCGAACCAATACTTCGAAGCGCCTCTCTCTATCCAGACACAGGACGAACCGTTCCATTTTTTCGCCGTTGCGGTGCAATTCGAAATTTCGGTCCTGCTTCAATACTTTTGGGGCGTTCAAGTGGACCGCGCAGTGACCGTTACCGATGATGTCTGACTCCAACGTTGAACTTTCTCGTGCCCAGTGGGGATCGCGCTTCGGATTCTTGATGGCGATGCTCGGAGCCATGGTGGGGGCTGGCAATATCTGGCGCTTCCCTTACATTGCGGGCGAACAGGGCGGCGGGGCGTTCATTCTCGCCTATCTTGCTCTCCTCATTATTCTCGCGATTCCCGGACTCATCGCAGAAGTCGCGCTCGGCCGCTACACCGGACGGGGGGTCATTGGCGCTTTTCGAAAGATTGTGGACTCTCGGGGACTCGTCGGACTGGGCGTTGTGGTCCTACTGGTAAACGTCGTGTTGATGTCCTATTACGCTCCCGTCGTAGGATGGACACTCTACTACGCGGTCCACTCCCTCCTCCTCACATTCTCCCAGGCCGGATTTTCCCCGGAGGCGTTCTGGCAATCCTTCCAGAACAGCCTCTTTCTAAACATCGGGATGCACACGACCGTGATGGCGATGGTCGCAGGCGTGCTCTACTTCGGAATCCGGCGCGGAATTGAGCGCCTGGTGGTCTATGCCGTGCCCGGTCTCATCCTTGCCCTCCTCGCCATCACCATCCGTGCCCTTACGCTCCCGGGAGCAGCCGAAGGACTCATCTTCACCTTCGACATTGACTGGGGCGCTCTCGCGCGAGGAGAAACCTGGGTGACCGCCCTCGGCCAAGCGCTCTTCTCTACGGGCCTGGGATGGGGCATTGCCCTCACGATTGGCAGCTATCTGCCAAAGTACGACGACATTCCGATTGGGGGCGGCCTCTTCACCGTCATTGGCAACTCCAGCGTCGGGCTGCTAGCTGCCTTTGCGATTTTTCCGATCGTGTTTGCCTATGGCGTGGATCCGGCGTCGGGAAGCGAACTCACCTTCGTGTCGTTGCCACAGGTCTTTCCTCAAATGGCCGGGGGCGCACTGTGGGCCATCCTCTTCTTCATCGGGTTCTTCCTCGCTACCTTCACGTCGGCGATCCTCATTACGGAGGTGGGGGTGACCACTCTCAACGAGGAAACCAACTGGAGCCGGGAGCAGACCGTTTTTGGGGTGTGTGGGGGCATCTGGCTGATCGGGCTTGCCAGCGTGTATTCGAGCGCGGTGTTTGGCTTCCTCGATTTTGTCTTTGGCAACTTTGGTCTCCCCCTCGCTACCCTCTCCATCATCGGCGCCATTGGTTGGTCCCTCACTCCGGAAAAGCTGCGGGTGCTGGAAGTGAACCGGAACGCAGGAATCTACGTCGGCCCGCTCTGGAACCCGATCATTAAGTACGTTATCCCGGTCGTAATGCTCTTCATTCTCGGCAATTACGCCTGGGCCAACTTCGGATCGATTCAGATGATCGGAGGAGTGATTGTTCTCATCACCTTCCCCTTGATCGGGTATGGGCTGATGCATCTGATCGACGACCCTCGCGAATACACGCACTCCCAATAGAGGACGGCGTTGATGGGGCGGCGCTTCCCCGATCCGCCCCGCCCCGTCGAACGATCGTCTGGCACGCGTCCCGTCGTACTACTCACACTCTTCTCAATAGTCGACACTCCCTCAATGGCTGGACTTCCCCCTGACGTCTGGGCGATGATGATCTTCAGCATCCTCGCCTTCTTCGGTGTATCGCTTTGGACGCTCGTGTACACTCTCTTTCAAGAGGAGCGAAAGCTGGACCTCCTTCGCTCTGAAGAAGCCATCGACACCCATGCACCAGCCGCTCTTCGTGATCTTCGGGCGTGGATCGAGGCTCATCCCAATGACCCTGATCTTGATGAGGCCCAGCGCACGTATCGCGAATGCGTAGAGGCGCTCCAGACCACCGATCGGCACTTCTACGACTGGACGGCCGAAGACATCGAACGCTTGGAGGCGCTGTAGTCCTCAGCGGTCCGGGGACAAGCGTCGAACTACAAGTGGAGACCTCTGACCACACAACACACGGCCCCATTACGAATCTGCTGCTTCCAGCCGCAGGGTCGACCGTACGTTCTCATCGGCCAGCCCCGACGGGGAGGCTGGCGTCTCAAGTCGAAAATACTCAAAGTTGAGATACGCCGGGATCTGCGTATCGTAGAAGTTCGGATCAAGGGGGCGGCCGTTTTGTCCCCCGGGCACTACCCCGTATCCCGTAGGAGGAGACGTGGAGAAGTCGACAATGACGCGCTGGCTAGCACTGTGGGTCGTCGGACGCCCCCCAGCCGGAGACAGTGTAGAGGCAAACCCCGGATACTCATACGGACCACGATCAAGCGGACGTAGCAGCTCACTACCGGTCAAATGCCGGAACCGCACCTGATGGTGATCTCCCCACCGCCAGGTGGAGGGGGGCCAGCCGTATTTCGCAGCCATTGTGTCGGCAGTCGCCTCCATCACTCGCGCCAATAGGGCCGATGCATCCTCTGTTGCGTCGGTGGCCTGGACGTCGAACCACCGAGCGTTTGGCGCAGTGCGGAGGAGCTGGACGAGGATAGCATCCGCCGGATTTGGTGCTCCCCCAAAAACCGACTCATCCCACATCTGCCCGCGGAGAATCGACAGCAACTCGTCAAAGACAAGCGGTTCAGGCCGATCGACGGTCGCCTCGCCGTTCCACTGTTGAAGCAACTGTCGTAGCGTATCGGCCCGTGGAGACAGGCCTTTCGCATCAGAAAGAAACGGCATTAGGACGCGGTGCTGTTGTACCCGCACATCGGCCTGATAGTGCTTAAAGTCCTCCACGGAGTGAGACGCGGATCCTCGTAGGAGCGAGTCGATGCGCAGCGACCGATAGCCGTCGCCCCAATCGTGACCTAGATAATAGGGATATCCGGGTCCGGTTGGCTTCTGATTGGTAGAGGTCAGGAATTCCTGTCTCGGGTTCCGGGCAGCCGGCAGCGAATCGAAGGGGACGCGGTGCGTCCATGCGTACGTGTCGGTGGACCCCGGCAGGAGCCCACGCCCCTCCCCAGCCCGCCGCACGGGCAGGTGCCCAGTGGCCCGAATGGCAATGTCGCCGCTCTGCCCCGTATAGAGAATGTTTTGCATCGGCGTGTCCCATTTACGGAGCGCCTCCGTCACGGCCTCGAAACTGTCCGCCCGGTTCATCTTCCAGAGGGCTTGAAGGGTACGGGACGGCTTGTGGGCAGTCCAGCGCTCCGCAATGGCCGTCCCGTTCCCCTCCTCGCCCGAAAAGCGCACCGGTCCATGGTGAGAAAAATACATCGTATCGAGTACCGCGGGGGCCCCCTTGACACGAATTGTGTCTACAACGCGGCGGAGATCGCGCCACTGTCCCTCGTACCGATAGCGCGTGCGAGTGGAGTCCAGCGCAAGGGATAGATGATCGATCTGATCGGCCCCGGTATTGGTCATCGTCCATCCGACCTGCTGGTTAAAGGCCTGTACGAGCACCGGCGCTCCGGGAAGGGTGAGGCCATACGCGTTCATGGACGGCGTCACGATGTGGGCCTCGTACCAGATGGACGGCAACGAGAGCGAGAGATGCATGTCTCCAGCCAACAGTGGGGCCCCGGTCGCTGAGCGGGTCTCGTGAACGGCCCAGTTGTTCGACCCCTTCCCCGGCACCTCCCGCGGCCCGAGGAAGGACCGAACGGCCTGCTGCCCCTCTTGCCGGTACTGATGCACCGCCCCTGCCTCCGCCAGAAGCGTCGGTTTCTCGGCCGCCTGGACCGGCCCTGCCGACGCCGTGCGCTGCTGTTCCGATGGAATCATGGGCTCGAAGAGGCCCGGCGGATGCTCAGGATAGAGCATTTCGTACGCCTCGTCGCCCAGCGCCCGACGCAGGGACGTGTACACAGGGTCGTCCGTGTTGTAGGTGAGGTCGTAGCTCATATACTGAATGAGCCGAAGCCCCTGAATCGGAGAAAACCGATCGGGACGGTAGCCCAGGAGTCGAAACTCCAGGGGAAGGTCCTCCGGAGGCGTCTGGTCAAGGTAGGCATTGACCCCCCTTCCATACCACTGCAGCGCGTGGAGTTCGATGCCATCCACCGCCCGGATCCGCTCTAAATTTTTCTGCGCCCCCCACTCCATGCCCGTCCGCCGCAGGTATCGATCGGCTCGCACCGACGCCTCTCCGAACGCTTCGGAGAGGCGGCCCGACGCCACCCGCGGGAGGAAATCAAGCTGAAAGAGGCGGTCTTGTGCGACGACGTACCCGAGCGCAATGAGGGCATCTCGGTCACTCTCGGCGTAAATGTGAGGCACGTGCCGTTCATCCCGAACGACAGTGACGGCCTGATCGAGGGCTGGAAGGCGGAGCGTCGTCGAATCGGCGGGAGGGACCGCCGTCCGCGCCGTCCGGTATAGGCCGTCGGCCGGGTCGAGAAGAATACTCGCGGACGGGAACGCCGCAAATCGATGCTGGAGCCCGTATATCGCAGCCCCCGTTACGACAAGAAGTCCCGCGAGAAGCACTAGACGTTTTGACAGCGAAGACATGACGCGGGCTCAACAAAGACAAAAAACGCGTGATCAGGAGTCGAGCGCCTCATCCGGCAGCGGCACATCGTCGGCATCAATCGACTCGTCCGTCACAGTAGCCCGAACGTCCTCCTGCGATTCCATGGCGCGGAGACGACGCAGCATCTCGTCGGTCGCATTCGCATAGTCCCGCGCGCCCCGGGCACTGGAGTCATGATCAAAAACTGTCGTTCCGCCGTCACGCGATTCCGCGAGCGCCGTACTGGTCCGAATCACGTTGTCCAGCACCCGCTCGCCGTACTTTTCGCGGAGGTACTGCTGATAGGTGCGGTGGATGCGCTTGCGGGCATCCACCTGCGTGAGCAGAAACGTGCGGGATTGAAGCCGCGGATTGAGCTTGTCGCGCACAAGAGTCGTCGTCTGAAATGTTTGCTCCGCTCCAACGACCGCCTGGTACTCCGGAAGGACCGGGATGAGAACGTGCTGACTCGCAACGATGGCGTTTAGACTAAATACCGTCACCGCAGCCGCGGTGTCGAACAGAACGAGATCGTAGTTTAGCTTTGCCCTCTGTAGAGCCTCCCGTACCCAAAGCACGTCGGTCGGCTTGTTGAGATCTCGCAGCCGCTTCGTAAGCGTGCTGGACGAGGGCAGCAGATCAAACCCGCTGGCCTCCCGCACCGGAAGTCGCCCAACCTTAACGTCGGGACTAAAAAGCGCCGCCACCGACGCCTCGGGCGCCGGCTCATCGATGCCCATCGTGCGGGTCAGAAATCCCTGCGGATCCAAATCGACGACGAGTGTACGCCACCCCGACAGCCCCATCGCAGCCGCGAGGTGGATGGCGGTCGTCGTTTTTCCCGTACCTCCCTTGTGGTTGCAAACCGACAGGACGATCATACAAGTGGAACCAAGTGCGGAACAGCATCAACCTGAAAGGTAGCCGCCCACGGGGGTGGTGTCAACCTCACCTCCGCCTGTTGTCGACGGCCCGGAGAACATCCGTACCCGAATCATCAATCAGTTACATCCCTCACCGTTTTCTCACAAATACGCACACCGATTTCGACCGTGACTGTACTTACGAATTTGTCCGCTCCCCTCATTCTGGCGTCGCAGTCTCCCCGTCGCCGGGCCCTTCTCGAACAGGTCAACGCCAATTTCCAGGTGCAGGTGAGCCCTGCCGATGAGGAGTTGGCGACTTCTCGCCCCCCATACGAGACGGCACGTGCCCTTGCGGACCGAAAAGCAACCCCCGTCGCCAAGCAACATCCCTCGGCTCTCGTGCTCGCCGCCGACACGATCGTCGTGCATGAAGGCGACATCCTCGAAAAGCCCGGATCCCCGACTGAGGCTCGCCACATGCTTCGGCGTCTCAGCGACGACGTGCACGCAGTGTATACGGGGATTGCCCTCCACCACCGCGCTTCAGACCGCACACTCACGACGGGCCGGGAAACCCAGGTTCATTTCGCTAGGCTCACCGACGACGAAATTGCGTCCTATGTCGCCACGCAGTCCCCGATGGATAAGGCCGGCGCCTACGGAATTCAAGACCACACTGGGCCGTTTTTTGTCCAGCGCCTCGATGGCGACTACTACACGGTGGTCGGTCTACCGCTGCGTCAACTATACGAGGCGTTGCGGATCCATTTCTCGGACCTCCTGAACTCCTCAACATCTTCCTAAGCAAGCCCCATGCATAACCGCTCAACTTTTGGGGGATTTCAAAGTATATGAACTGTCCGATTTATCAGAACTCGAGTGCGTCTCCATGAACGCCCCCGCCCGTTCCGATGTCCCCTCCCGCCTGCGTTCTCCACTGTGGTCGCGCTCCTTGCAATTGCTGCTCATACAGGCCCGAAGCGCCCCACGCATGGTTGAACAAGAACAGCAGTGCTTCGTCGAGCGGTGCCGGGTCCCCCTCGATCGATTTCGGATTGTAAACGTCGTTCGTGGGACGCCCCCTTCCCCAGAACACCTGTCGGCAGTCGACGCGGTTCTGATCGGAGGCGCAGGCAAATACTCGGCGGCAGAGGATTACGAGTGGACAGCGCCCCTCCTCGACTTCGTCCGTCACGTCGTGGACAGACAACTGCCCCTCTTCGGGTCGTGTTGGGGTCACCAAGTGATCGCCCGAGCCCTGGGCGGCACCGTGGTGTACGACCCCGACCACGCCGAGCTGGGATGCCTCGCGGTGGAGCTCACGGAGGCGGGTGCCAACGATCCGCTTTTCCACCGCTTCCCAAAGCACTTTCGAGCCAACATGGGCCATCACGATCGCGTCATCGAACTACCGCCGGGCGCAACAGAGCTGGCCCGCAACGACCAACCCTACCAGGCTTTTCGTCTGACCGATGCGCCTGTGTACGGCACCCAGTTCCACAGCGAGCTCGATGCGGAGCGCGAACGTGAGCGCATCCGCGTGTATCGGAAGCACTATCGCGACGCACTGCCGGACGAGGCAACTGTGCAACGAGTCATGAGCAACCTGGCCGACACGACGGAGGTCGATCACCTCCTGTACGACTTCCTCACCACCTTCGTGGCTCGGGGGCACCCCCTTTCCGAGACTTCGTCCCTCGAATCCCCGTCGTCTCTTCCGCCCGCAAAAAGACTCCCTGCCGCCTCGTCCCCTCCCGAAAAACGACTGCCCAGTGCCGAGTGAGTCGTTACTCGGCCTCATCGGTATTGTCAATGTAGTATGTCGCTTCCGCCCGGTCACACGGTCCCCCCACCGGCGGATTTGGCTTTCGGACCGTTACCTCTACCCCCTCAACCGAGGGGTACGTCTCCAGCACCTTGTGAGCAATTCGGTACGCTAGCTTCTCGATCAGGTAAAAGTTATTCTCCGTCACGAGCGTCCGGACGTACTCATAGACCTTCTCGTAATTCACCGTCCGATCCAGGTCGTCGTGGAGGGCAGCTTCCTCAAAATCCAACTCCACCCCTACGTCCACCTCGTAGCGCCCGCCCACTTTGTGTTCTTCCTGCATCACGCCGTGATGACCGTAAAATACGGCATTCACCAGGCGGACCCGGCCGGTCGAGGATCGGCCGGAGGACGGATGGGCATCAGACTCAGACACGTCGTCGGCGTTTATATCAGTCATTGGAGAAGCCCCGATGCAAATAAATCCGAACCGGGGGCTACGCGGGCTGCTTCTCTACGGAAACGAGGCTGGGAATGGCCGCCAGGTCTCGGAACGACTGCGCCCGCTCACTGATGTCGATCGGGCCCAGCTCAAGCAGGCGCTCCGGCCCGAACCGTTCAACCACGAACGACGCCATGACGCTGCCATAGACGACCGCGCGGCGGAGGGCTTCATGATCGATGCTCTCTGCCCGCACCAAATGGCCCGCGAGTCCTCCCGCAAACGCGTCTCCAGCCCCCGTCGGATCCTGAATGTCTTCCAAGGGATAGGCCGGTGCACTAAACACGGACCCGTTGGCAAACAGGAGCGCCCCGTGCTCCCCCTTCTTGATGATCAACGTCTCCGGGCCCATGTCTCGGATGACGTCCGCTGCCGTCACGAGGTTCGGCTCATCGGCCAGCTCTCGGGCCTCTGAGTCATTGATGACGAGGCAGTCCACAAGTTTGAGCGTCTCGCGCAGGCTCTCGGGCGTATTCTCGATCCAAAAGTTCATCGTGTCGGCAATCACGTAGCCCGGATCGTCGACCTGCCGGAGCACGTCGCGCTGCACCTTCGGATCGAGGTTGCCAAGACAAACGATTTGACTGTCATTGTACGAGGCTGGAATGTCCGGCGCGAATCCCTCAAGCACGTTGAGCTGGGTCTCCAGCGTGTCGCGCTCGTTCATGTCGTAGTGATAGCGCCCATGCCAAAAGAAGGTTTTCCCGTCCTCATTCACGTCAAGGCCTTCGAGATCAACCCCTCCGTCCAATAGGGTTTGACGATACTCGTCGGGAAAATCATTGCCCACGACGCCCACGAGACGAACATCGTCGGTAAAATACCGGGAAGCGAGGGTAATATAGGAGCCACTTCCCCCCAGTACCCGCTCAGCGGAGCCGAAGGGGGTTTCGATAGAATCAAACGCAACAGTGCCAACAGCGAGAATGCTCACAGGTACGTCTAGACGACTCTTAAAAAGTGGACTCGAACGCGAAGAAGCTAAGGGTCAGGCACGGCTCATAACAGGGCCTTGTACGAATTCCCGACCAAGGCCCTGCGCCGCACTCTCCAGCCTACAGGCCGGGTCTCTTCAGCTCACCTTACAGCCAATGGCGGAGCTTCGCAGCTAAGTAGCTTCCCGCGGCAAGGCCAGCCAGCCCCAAAGCCGTCCGCGTGTACGAGCGACCCTCTGTTGACGCTCCAGAAACGGTATCAGACACGGCATCTGCGTACTCCTCCACGGCCTCCGTGGCCTGCTCGCCCAGCGTTTCCCCGAGCTCTTTGGCCCCCTCTCCAGCCTTGGCGCGCTGCTTCTTGAGGCGCTGCGCGGCTTTGCCGGTCGCCTCGCGGAGTCGTTCGGATGCACTCTTGGCAATGTCCTGTGCTTCCCGCTGCGCACTGCGACTGGCCTCCTGCGCGTCCGCTGCCAGGCGTTGCCCGGTCTTCTGGGCTCGTTCACGCAGCTCAGCACCGGAGCGGGCCGCACGATCACTCACCTGATGGCGGAGACGAGACGCCGCCTGTCGGGCATCGTCGGTCAGTCGGCGCAGGCGCTGCCGGGCGTGCTCGGAAAGGGTGCGGGGTGGGCGGGGACGAGTCGCCATTGAAGCGCCGTAGCCCGCCGCGGCCCCAACCCCGACCGAGAGCGCCATGGTGAGAAGCGGGTGCCGCTGAATCCAGTTCTTCGCGCGGGCTTTCGCCTGCTGGGCTTTGAGACGGGTAATCTCGGCGCGCAATTCGCCAACGAGCTCTCGGAGATCCTTCGAGGTCTCGTCAGCCGCTTCCTCATTGTTGCGAGTATCGGGGTCCTGGGACGTGGAAGATGCAGAATCGTCGGTGCTCATGAGTGGATGGGTGCTTGAACGGAGAAACGTAGATGAACAGGAGTGGAGCCTGGCACAACGGCACGGGTAGCCGTGCCACTGCACAAAGCCTCATGCGGAAAGTATCATCGGCCCGGCAGAAATCGACCGTACCTTCTTCCTAGTCGCGAAAAAGGGATCCGAGAACAACGCCGGTGGCAAACGCTCCGAGCATAGAGGCCTTCTGATGCTCCTCGACCCACGATCGCGCGACGCTCAGGGCGAACGACGCCTGCATTTTTGCCGAAGAGAGGGGATCGGGCTCCCCGGAGGCATCGGAGGCCCCGAACGATGGACCGTCGTCGGCCTCCGAGTCTCTCATCTGTTGGAACGGATCCGGGTCCTTCTCTTCGCGTGAAGGGGAATCAGTCATATCGCTGTGAAAACACCAATGACCAGAACACGGCGAGCGGTTCACGTGAATGCCCCCTCCGACTAACAGTATTCCTTCATGGGGCGGTCCAAGATACCGCTCAGAAAGACACACTTGTTCCCGGTAGTGCGCTCATTTTTGACGAACCTCTGGGCACCTCATCCCTTCCATTCCGTTAGGCTGTGGTATTCGATGCTCTTCGGTCTGTCCTTTCGATTGCGAGTATGACTTCTACGCGTTCGGATATCGTTCCTCGGATGACTGTGTGGGGCCTTGTGATGGCGAGCCTTCTTGCGCCCTTCACGGCGTTTGCTCAGGAAACCGCGCCTTCTGCCCAAAGAGAATTTGCATCGGCGGTGGAGCTCTACAACCAACGGCTCTATGCCGAGGCCATGACGGCGTTCGACGCCTACCGGGCAGCCTACCCTACCCATTCGCAGGCCGGCCAGGCCCTCTACCTGGAGGCCAAGGCGGCGCTCGCGCAGAACCGCGACCAGGAGGCCATTCGGCTCTTCAAGCGATTCCAGCGTACGCGCCCCTCCCATCCGCGAGCAGCGGAGGCCCAATTGAGCCTCGCACAGTACTTCCTTGATGAAGGAGACACCGACGCCGCTCGAAGCCAGCTTCAATCTATCATCGACGACCCCGCCACGCCCGCCCAGGCGGCTCGCGCCTTGTACCTCTTCGGGAAAACCGAACGCGAGCGCGGCAGTCTCGACCGGGCCCTGCGCTATTTTCAACAGGTAAAGCGCGACTACCCCGACACAGACGTGGCGCCCGCTGCCTTTTATGCTCTCGGTGCCACGCAGGTGCGCCTCGAACGCTACGACGCAGCGGCCGCCTCGTTCGAAGAGTTGGGACGGCAGTTCCCGACCTCTCCTTTTGCACGCAACCTTGGAACCGCCCTCGCCGAGGTGTACTACCGTCTTGAACAGTACGAGCAGGCCGCCACTGAGCTTCGCGGACGTCTCGACCAACTGCAAGGCTCGCAGCGGGCCCGTGCCCTGTTCCTCCTCGCCGAAGCCTCAAACCACCTGCGCAACGGCGAAGATGCGGTCGTGCACTACCGTCAGGTGATCGACGAATACCCGAACACGCCGTATGCGGGGCCGGCCACGTACGGTCTGGCCTGGCACTACTTTCGGGCGAAGGAACATCAACAGGCGGCCGAGACCTTTTCGCGGGTTCGACGTGAGGCTGCATCTCCCCTCTCGGAAAAGGCCACCTACTACGAGGCCGTAAGCCGGGCGTTGGCCGGCGCGACAGATCGAGCGGTGGAGCTCTACCAAACCACCGCCGAGCAGCAGCCTGAGAGCCGTCTTGCCGCAGAGGCCTTGTTCGAGGCCGGTCTGCTCCGCTACCAACAAGAGCAGTATGGCTCGGCAGCAGCCTTTCTCCGTGCCCTCGTGCGCGACCATCCCGAGGCCGAACGGGTCGGCGATGCGTACTACTGGCTCGGCAACGCGTACCTCGTGGACGAGAGCCTAGACCGCGCGCTTCAGGCGTACAACCAGGCCGCCAAACGCGATTCCGCTCCCGACTCCCTGCTTGTCGAAGTCCGCTTCCAAAAGGCCTGGGCCCAGTATGAGAAGGATCGATTTGCGGACGCGGCTCCGGATTTTCTTGCATTGGCCGATGCTCACGCGAATACCCCCCGCGGCCGGGAGGCTCTCTTTTGGGGAGCCGACTGCCACTATCAGCAAAACAACTATGGTCGGGCCCGCACCCTCTTTCAGCGGTACTTGGAGGAAAATCCAACCGGCGATCACGCCGTGGCCGCCCAATACGCTCTGGCCTGGACGTACTTCAAACAGAATCGCTTTCAGCCCGCAGCGCGCTTCTTTCAACAGTTCCTGAATGCCTTCGACGACCAACAGACGGACATTCCCTACGCTCAGGACGCTCGTCTACGCCTCGCCGATAGCTATTTGGCCATGAAGCAGTACGAGAATGCCCTTGAAGTCTATCGGCGGGTCGGCGGCCAGGGGGCCGATTACGCGCTCTACCAGGCGGGGGAGGCACTCAACTATGCAGGTCGACGCGAGGAGGCCCTCCGCACACTTCGCCGCTTTGTGGAGCGCTATCCAGATAGTCGCTGGCACCCGGAGGTCCTCTACCGAATCGGGGCCGTACACTTTCAACTACAAGAGTACGAAGCGGCTGTGGAAGCGTATCAGCGCTTCCTGGACACGTATGCGGATCATCGTCTCTCCCCAGAGGCCCAATACGGCATTGGGGACAGTCACTACAATGCTGGCGAGATGGAGCAGGCCGTACAGGCCTACCGGACCGTACTCGAAGAATACCCCGAAAGCCCAACCGCCAACGAGGCCGCCTCAAGCCTTTTCTTTGCTCTTAGCGCAGCGGGGCAAAGCGATCGTGCCGACGAGCTGATCGCGTCGATTGCCAAGCAGAACCCGAACGCAAACCTTGAAGACCGGCTTCGCTTCCAGCGTGCAAAAGCGGCCTACCAGAGCGGCGATTCTGAGCAGGCCCTCCGCCTTTTCCAGGAGTTTGTGCGCACCTCGTCCACAACCGCTCTCCTGCCCGAAACCTACTACTACCTCGGCCTTCTATACGCCAACGACGACGCAACGACTGAGGCCAAAAACTACCTACAACAGCTCGTCAACCAGTACCCCGATAGCGATGTCCTGCCAGAGGGGGCCCTTCGGCTCGGAGATCTCTACATGGACGAGGATGCCTATACGAAAGCCATGGACGCCTACAAGGCAGCCGCTGAAAGCGACGCCATCAATGACGAGCTTCGCGCCCAGGCCCGGTACGGGCAAAGCACAGCCCTGCTAAACCTCGACCGCAACGATGAGGCGAAAACCATTCTAAACCGGATTCTGGACGAGGCGCAAGGAGGCCCGCTGCAAGCCTCGGCGCGGCTTGGGCTCGCCCGAATCTACGAGGACGAGGGACAGTCCGGAAACGCCCTTGGACTCTACCGGCGCGTCGTAGAAGACTCCGACAGTGAAACCGGGGCTGAGGCCCTATTCCGACTCGGGAAACTGCTCCGCGAGCAGGGCAATCGGCAGGACGCGATCCAGGAGCTCGACCGTATGTCCGCTCTCTTTGCTGGATACCCTGAATGGGTGGCCAAGTCCCTTCTCGAACAAGCCCGAGCCTATCAGGAAATGGGTCAAACCGGCCAGGCCGCTCAGCTTTACGATCAGGTTGTAAACTCGTACCCGGGCACGCCCTTCGCCCAAACCGCGAAGGAGGAGCGCCAGTCCCTCTAGCGCTTGCGATGCCCCCATCGCTGCTTTTCCGAATCGACTCCACCCATGCGCTTCCCCGTGATCGCCGCTCTTGTCCGTATCTCCGCCCGTTCCACGTGCCGCCTTTTCGCTGTCTTCATTTTGGTGTGCGTTTTGCCCTACAACAGCGTCGCCCAGGAGCAAGGCGACGCCCCCGAGCAGCAGTTGCCTGAGATTGCTCCGCAGGAGATCGAAATCCGGGGGGAACTTCAGTTGTCGTTTCCGTCCCTGAAACGCCAGCCGCTCCGGGGCTTTGCCTCGCCACCGACCATCCCCTCAGTTCCAGACGGACGGATGCCGTACGTTGAGCCCTACAAGCAGGCCTTGGAAGATCTGCCGGAAAGTTTGCCGGCGCCGGACGCTGCGTCTCAGACGGTGAGTACCCCAGCCGACCCTCAGGAGGGGTTTGTGGAGATGGGCGGCGGGCGGTACCTTTCTCGATTTGCTCGGGGTCGCCTCTCCTTTCCCTTCACAGCACAACAAACGCTCTCCGTTCGCGCCGACTATTCGGGTCTGGACGGCTTCTCGCCATTTCCGGGCTCAGACGTGTCCACTCCCTCCGACGTCTTTGATGGAGCCCTCTTGTTCGAGAGCCGCCACGACGCTCTGGCAGTCACGGCAGACGTCCACGCACAGGCCCAGCGCTATACCCTCTACGGCCTCCCACCCGTCGGGCAAGATACCGCCGCGATTGCCCCCGATCGGTCGGGGTACACGACGGGCTCTGCCCTCCGACTTCGCACGTTCGGATCGATCACGTCGTCGGTAGAGGTCTCCTTCGATCGTACACAGTATACCAGCCAGTTGGCCCCTCGTCCGGATGCTCCATCGGACGCGTACCACGAACACCGGCTCGCCTTCGACGGGTCACTCACGGTCCCCATCGGGCGCATGGCTACGACCCTGGATGCGCTCGCCCACCGTGCCTCGTATGGCGGCGACGTGCCCAACCATACGGGGTATCGGGTCGGCAGCGGTCTTTCCCTTCAGTTGGCAGACTCCGATGCTCTCTCGGCCACCCTGGGAGGACGATTCCTTGGGTTTGAGGCTCCCGCGACTCCACGCCAGCGCACCGACAACACGGCGTCCGCTGCCTTCATCGCCCCGGCGGGGCGGGTGGAGCTCTCGTTGGCCCCTGGGGTCACCCTCTTTGCCGAAAATGCTCCGTCGGTCACGTCGGACGGCCTCGCCGATCTTTATCGTCGGAATCCGTACGCCGAGCACGCCCCCTCCGTTCGCCCCACCCTCTACACCACAAAGGCCGAGTCCGGCGTACTTCTCTCTCTCGGCCCGCTTCGCATCCAGCCCACAGCGGGATACCGGTATGCCCCAAGCTACCAGTACACCCAAAACCCCTCCTCCTTTGTCCCCAACGTCCCTCTGCTCGTTCAACACGCCTCTGCCCGAATCATTCACGGAGGCGGCCAGATCGCCCTCCAGGGCCTCACCGGGGTGGAAGCATCGGTAGATGTCTCCGTTCGAGACGGTGAGCTAGTTGGAGATAATGCCCCTATCCCTTACTTTTCCCCACTGGTCACCGATGCGATGCTCTCGGTCTCCTTTGCGGATCAACGCGGTTTACTCCAAACGACGGGCACGATCGAAAGTCCGCGTCCGACGACGCCCTCCGGCGATACCGAAGTGGGCACCTACATACACTTCGACCTCGAAGGCTCTTACGCCGTATCCTCCCTCCTTGACATTGTCGTCCGGGCAAAGAACCTCGGCCCTGAGGCCCCAAAGAAATGGGCCCGGTATGCCCGTCCCCCTGCAATGATCATGGGTGGGGTTCGAATTCATTGGTAGTGAGACGTTCTGTGCCGCTGCACCTTCAACTCTGCCCCTTGCAATCGGACGATACGAAACGGATTTTCGCTTTTCGTATATCCTGACCCCCCTGTTCGCTCGTCCTTTTCGCTGTCCTCCCATTTGCTGCCATGAGCACGCCCTCCGCCGAAGACATCATCAAGGCATTTGTTCGCGTTACGCGCAAGAAACTCGAAAATGGAGAGACCGTGCAGGTCCCCGGCTTCGGCACCTTCTCTGTGGAGCACCGTCCTAGTGAACAGAAAGAAGGCCCGGACGGTGACAGCTACATGAAACCCCCTCGGGACGTCGTCACCTTCGAGCCCGAACAGCAATGACCTTTTTTTCTCGTTGGCCTCTCTACCGCTATGTCTGCCCCGATTCATTCTCTGCTCGCCGACGAACTGGACCTCCCCGACGCGAAGGCAAAAAAACTGCTCGGGGCCATGCTCCGTGAGGTACGCAAGCGGGCTCGTCAGGGGGTACGCCTGCCCGACTTCGGAAAATTCTCGGAGGAAAATGGCACCTTGGTCTTTGAGCCCAGCGAGTCACTGGCTCGTGCTGTGAACCATCGGTTTGAGGGGCTGGACACAGAGGACCTTGGGAGCGCCCCCGACACATCAGCGGAAACGAACACAGACGACTCGGACGGCGGGCCCGATACCATTACGCTCGGCTACCAGGAAAGCAGCAACTGGAGCCCGATTGATGGCGAGGACGACGAAGAAGAAACGGAACAAACGAGCGACGAGCCAGACACGGCAGAATTCGAGGTCCCGTCGGCGGAAGAAGCGGCAGACACCGAGGAGCTTCAGACCTCTTCTACGGAGCCCTCTGACGCACCGACCGACCCGCCCTCCGATTCCTCTTCAGACGTTTCTTCTACCGAGGAGGGAGGGGCCCGTACAGAAACGGAAGAACTGTACCCACTTGTCGAGGACATGCCGAGCGGCCCCGACGAAGAAGACGCCTCGTCGGCCTCTGCCTCTTCGGCCCCTTCGGACGAGGAGTACGACGAAGAGCGCGATTCCCTCTCCGGCATCTGGGGATCCGAGGAAGAACAGTCCGAAACGGAGGCGCCCCCCTCCTCCCCATTCGAGGAGGAGCCTGAGCCCGCGTCTGCGTCGGACGAGGATGTCGATCCATTCTCTGGTTCAGATACATCGGAAGACGCTCCTGCGACGAAGCCCGTCGACCAGTCCCCTCCCACCTCCGATTCCGATCCAGAACCTGCCCTGGACCCCGAACCCACCCCGGATGCCCCCGAAGAACCTCAACCGGCTCCGCCGGCATCGGAAGACCCACCAGAAGATACGGAAACAACCTCTACCACCCTCCGGGTCCTTACCTCCCTGCTGATCCTACTGCTGGTGGGGGGAGGGGCGTGGTACATCCTCGGCCAGCAGGGCATGGTTCCCGGCCCCGGAACCACGTTTGCCCAACTGGAATCCCGCCTGCAGGGCACGACGGCCCAACCCAATGCGTCATCCTCAACCGGCCCGACCACCTCGTCTTCTGGGGAGACGCCCGAAACGTCGGCCTCTGAGGAAGCAGAAACGACCTCTAGCACAGACAATGCAGAATCGACTGCGTCCTCCGCATCGTCGGATTCCCCCTCCGACGAGACGACCGCAACGACCGACTCGTCTCCGCGCCTCGATCCGACAGCAGGCGGCTGGACGATCATCGTTGCGTCTCGCACCCAGCAAGCTCCCGCCCGCACCCTTGCCTCCGACTTTCGCCAACGTTTTGCCGATCAGCAGACGCCGGTCGGCGTCCTTTCCGGAAACGTCGAGAACACGACTCGGTACCGTGTGGGCGTCGGGCAATTTGACTCTCGAGAGGCTGCCCAACAATTTCTCGACCAGCACGGCTCGAAACTGCCGGACGGCGCTTGGCCTCTGCGTCTACAGTAACGGTCCGTTTTCCGTCATTCACTCGTTTGCCTCGTTGCTTCATGGTCTTTCTTCAGCAAGTCGATAGTGTGGCCGCGGACACGGCCCAAGCAGCCGCCGCGCAGACCTCCTCCGTCCTCGACATGCTCGTGCTTGGAGGATGGGTCATGATTCCCCTCGTCCTCCTCTCAATTCTCACGATCTACCTGCTTATCGAGCGGCTCATCACAATCCGACAGGCATCGTCCAATCCCGATGCCATTACGGATCGAGTTCGGGACTTTGTGCGCAACGGAGACGTGGAGGGGGCCATTGCCTACTGCGAAAAGAAGGATGTCCCGATCACCCGCATCCTGCAACAGGGACTCGAACGACTGGGACGTCCCATCTCGGAGATTCAGGACGCCGTGCAGGCAGCTGGGAAGCACGAAACGTTTGAGCTCGAAAAGCGCACCAATCTCCTGGCCAGCATCGCGGGCATTGCCCCCATGCTCGGCTTTTTCGGTACTGTGCTTGGAATGATTCGGGCCTTTCAAGAAATCCAGAACCTGCAAGGAAATGTAAATCCGAGTGTGCTGGCGGGCGGGATCTGGGAGGCCCTTGTGACAACAGCTGCCGGTCTCCTCGTCGGGATCCTGGCCCTCTTCTCCTACAACTTCCTCATTGGCCGCATCCGTCGCCTGACGAACGATATGGAGCGGTCCGCTACCGACTTCATCGATCTGCTACAGGAACCGGTGTCCTCCGGCCAGCGAAAGAAGGAGGCCCTCGGATAACCGTCCTGGTTCTCGCGTGTCGTCTTCAGCACTTGTCTCTGCTCTATGTCCCTCGACTTCTCGCCCTCCCGGGAGCCCATGACGGACATCAGCTTGGCCGGCATGACGGACATTGTCCTGCTCCTGCTGATCTTCTTCCTGCTCACCTCGAGCTTCATCCCTCAAATGGGCATTCAGGTGACCCTCCCGGAGGTGGACACTTCCGCTCCGGTCGACGAACAATCCATCACGGTCGCCCTCACGAAGGACGGCACCTACTATGTGAACGGCACGCCCGTGGCCGGCTCTCGCCTGCTCGAGGAAATCCGCGCTGCACGCACCGCTCAGAGTACCCTCATCGTTCGTGCCGACCAGGCCGCCACGATTGAACAATTCGCTTCGGTCGCTTCTGCCGCCCGCGCGCTCAACATGCGCATCCTCGTGGCAACCGAACGCAGCGGCCGCTCCCCGTAATCCTCTCTCTTTCTTGGGTCGGGTACAGTCTCCAAGAACGGCCTCTCCGCCGGAGATTCTCCCCTTTTCGTCGGAAAAAGTTACCATCCCGCCCCTCTCTCTTCGTCCCGGTCCGGCGTACTTTTTTCCCCGTCTCTGTCCGCGGACCACAACTCTGAAGCGAATTAGCGTTCGAATCCCGCATCCGCCCGGAAAAACCGTCTCTTCTTGCCGTCCTCGGGGCCCCATTTGTCAAAACGGTCGCCCTATCCCTTTCCTCTGGTCCAGATTTTGCTGGGTGGAGTAGTAGTCATTCGTTCCAACGTTTCTCCGCCCTCCTGGCTGCCTTCATGACCCGCACCGCTGTCCATCAAGCCATTCAATTTGAAGGGTTAATTGAGGGCTGCACCGACTACCAGTGGTTGCTCACGGATGCATTGTATGAGGCAGCCTCGTCGTCGGGCGAGCCGTCCCCGCGCTGGCTCATCAAAAGCCAGGATCAGAAAGCCGAGGAATCCTCCTATCAGGTACACTACCACTTTACGGATCGCCAGTTAGGACTGCATCTGTCGGCGCCCTCCGCACCGGCACTGGCCGAAGAAATTCGCACCCGCTTCCACAACCACAAGACGAATCAGTGACTCCTCCGAAGGTTGATGACACCGTGCATTTCGAAGGGTCGTGGCTCCCGGAGCAACGTGCCCTTCTGTCTAATGCCATCGAAGATTTTGAGGCCACACGGAACGACGACCGCCTCTTCGAGGAGGTCCCTGCCTGGGTCTGCGTCGCGTACGACGTAGGCCGCTCTACGCTGTTTTGTGCCCACCGTCCGTACCTTTCGAAAGTCTTGGCCGCCGAAAGCGCAGGGGGACTCGCCCAACGGGTCCGGAATGCGGGATAGCCGTCGCACATACGTTCTCCCTTCATCGCAGATGTCCGGCGGCGTAGACCGCGCGTCGCTTGGAGATATCGGGGGCTTCGATTTAGCTTTCAACTCTCTGAGAAACAAAATCGGGGCTCTGGGACCGTTCTCTCTCCCCCTCTGTCGACCTCGACTGGGGACTCCACAGGCCCCAGGTCAGAATGGGCGTTGAAGGGGGCCGTCTTCCTTCATCCGGGAAGCCGCATTCTACGTTTGAGAGTGGACGACTCCGAAATTAGGCCTCAAAACGCCTCCCGTACGCCAGTATCCGCCGGCACACTCTGCCCGGAATATGGCATACGAATCCCCGTCCCCGCCTCGGATTCGATTCCATGAATGTGACCCTGGGAGTGCTCATCCCCGCTGCTCTCGAACCAGCGCAGGCACCTCCTCAAGAACCTCGCCCAGCTTCTCAGCGTCTCGCCCCCCGGCCGAGGCCAGTTGTGGACGTCCGCCCCCACCGCCGCCGAGTCGTTTGCCGAGTGTACCGACAATAGCACCGGCCTGTAGTACACCGGATTCAATCAAATCGTCGGAGACCGTGGCCACCACGTACACCTTCTCCCCCTCCTCTCCCGTACTGCCCAACACGCCCACGGACTGTTCTCCGAGCTTGTCGCGAAGCTCCTGCCCCAGCTCCTGGAGATCGTCCATGTCTGCGCGATCGATCCGGCCGGTGACGACCGTAATGCCGTCTACCTCCGTCGCCCCCTCTGAAATGATCGAATCGAGGCGCCCGGCCAGCTGCTGATGGCGAAGTTCCTCCACCTGCTCCTGCAGCGCGTCACGTTCGTCTTGCAGCCGCGCAATGGCGTCCGGCAGCGGGTCCTGCAAGGACCGGAACTGCCGACGGGCCTGCGTGAACTCATCGAGTTGCGATTCCACATGGTCGAACGCAGCCTCGCCCGCCACGGCCTCGATGCGCCGCACGCCAGAGGCGACGGACCCTTCCGACAGGAAGCGAAAGAGCCCGATTTCGCCGGTGGCGTCGACGTGCGTGCCCCCGCAAAGCTCCATGCTGTAGTCCGGGTCGAACGTAATGACGCGCACCTGGTCCCCGTACTGCTCGCCGAAGAGCGCCATTGCCCCCCGCTCTTTCGCTTCGTCGATGGGCACCTCGCGGGCCTCCTGCTTTGGAATGTTGCGGCGGATGGCGGCGTTCACCTGCCGCTCCAGGTCGCGCAGCGTGTTTTCGTCCACCGCCTCAAAGTGACTAAAGTCGAACCGCAGGCGGTCCGGGGCCACGAGCGACCCTTTCTGCTGCACGTGATCGCCGAGCGTTTCGCGCAACGCAGCGTGCAGAAGATGTGTGGCCGTGTGGTGGGCGCGGATCCGTCGACGCCGATCCGTATCCACGATGGCCTCCACAGGCGCGTCTAACTCATACGGCAGGTGATCAACGACGTGCGCGATGCGCTCGCCCTCGTGCTGCGTGTCGTGCACCGCGACCTCTTCGTCGCCGATGCGGAGAATGCCTGAATCGCCCACCTGCCCGCCCGCCTCGGCGTAGAACGGGGTACGGCTGAGCTCGAGTTCGTACTGCTCCCCCTCCTCCGTCTCGACGGTGCGCACCGCACGGATCTCAGCGTCGCCGACCGACTCCTGGTCATAGCCCACGAACACGGACGACGCCTCGCCCTCCGTCACTGGCTGCCAGGCATTCACGTCGCTCTGATCCACCTCAAAGGAGGACGCGGCGCGGGCACGGCTCTTTTGGCGCTCCATCAGGTCCTCGTAGCCCTCCATGTCGACCGACAGGCCCCGCTCCCGAGCCATCAGCTGCGTGAGGTCGACCGGAAAGCCGTACGTATCGTGCAGGAGAAAGGCGACCGGTCCCGGCACGGCCTCCTCACGCGCGACACTAGCGAACGAGCGAAGAATCTCCGCCTCGTCGTCGGCATCCACGTAGGCCTGCTCCAGCAGGTCCATTGCCCGCCCGTCCTGCTGAAGGTCGCCGAGAATCTCGTCGGTGGCCTCGCCGTCCTTGCTCGAGAGGTCTTCGACGTACGGCACCACGCGTTCAAAGAAGTCGATTCCTGTCCCCAGCGTCTTCAGGAAGCTCTCCTCCTCCGACCGGATGGCCTGCTCAATGAAGTCCTGTTGATCGACGAGATCGTCGAACTGGCCGCCCATCTTGTCCACGAGCGGATCCATGAGTCGGTGCAGGAATGGCTCATCCAGATCGAGGGTCTGGTACCCATAGCGCACGGCCCGGCGCAGGATGCGACGGATGACGTATCCCGCCCCGGTGTTGCTCGGCATCACGCCGTCCGAGATGGCGAAAGCAATCGCCCGAATGTGGTCGGCAACGACGCGGAGGGCAATGCGAGCCTTCTCGCGTTCCTCCTCGTCGTCAATGGCGAGATCGTCGTAGCCGCGCACCTCGTCTCGCGGTGAAAGATCGCAGGTCGCCTGCAGGAGCGGGGCGAAGAGGTCCGTATCGTAGGTCGACTCCTTCCCCTGCAGCACGGCCACGAGGCGTTCGAAGCCCATCCCAGTGTCCACGTGCTGGTCGTCCAGGCGCTCCAGGCTCCCGTCCGGCTGCGCATTGTACTGGATGAAGACGAGATTCCAGATCTCCATCACCTGTGGGTGATCCTCGTTCACCAGCTCCACACCCGGCGTCTCCTTCCGTGCGGCTTCGGGGCGCAGATCCACGTGTACTTCGGAGCACGGACCGCAGGGCCCCGTGTCGCCCATCATCCAGAAATTCTCCTTGGAGGGCTCGTAAAGCACATGATCCTCTGGAATCGGCGTCTCTTCGAGCCAGAGGTCGTAGGCCTCCTCGTCGGCGTCCAGGCCGAAACCCTCGTCGCCCTCGTGGACGGTGGCGTAGAGGCGCTCCGGCGCCAAGCCCCACTGATCGACCAGCAGCTCCCATGCCCAGCGGATGGCCTCGGCCTTAAAGTAGTCGCCGAAGCTCCAGTTGCCCAGCATCTCAAAGAAGGTGTGGTGGTAGGTGTCGTGCCCCACCTCCTCCAGGTCGTTGTGCTTCCCGGACACGCGCAGGCATTTCTGCGTGTCGACGGCACGGGTATACGGACGCTGTCCCGTACCCAGGAAGACATCCTTGAATTGGTTCATCCCCGCGTTGGTGAAGAGCAGGGTGCTGTCGCCCTCCGGAACCAGCGACGCACTAGGAACGATTTCATGATCGCGCTGGGCAAAGAACTCCAGGAATTCCTCCCGGATCTCTTCCGAAGTGCGGGCGGTGTCGACCGAGTCTTGCAGGTGTGGCTCCATGAGGCGTAGGGATGATCGTGCCAGTCAGTGTACCCAGAGAATACAAAGACGCGCCCCCAAACGAGGTCTATCCGTCGTCAAAAATTGCTGAGATCTCGACCTCGATGTCCGTGGCCGGATCCTGGATCGTATCCGTCGACACGGTGTGCGGCTTGTTGCCGGGCGTAAAGATCGTCACCGTTTCCGTCGTCGGCTGGACGAGCCAGCAGGATTGAACGCCCGCGTCCAGCATCGCGGTAATCTTGTCCACCACGTCCTGCGTGCTCTGCGACGGACTCACAATCTCGACGGCGAGGAGGGGCGGCTCTGTTTTTCGGACCGTATCCTCCTGGTAATTCACCTCCAGGGGCGGATATACGCAGAGATCCGGCGTGAACCGGTTCCCATCGAGTTCGAGTGCCAGCTCACTCAAGACCGTGTACTCCGGTTCGTACTCAAAAAGGGCAACGGAGAGACGAATCTGGAGACGACTGTGATTGACACTCGGCAAGGGCTTTCCACGCTCTTGTTCGTAGTCTGTGCGCTCTTGGGTGGTCTCCATGATAGAATCACGGGTGTGAGGCCAGAGGGAGAATGCGTCTTTTCCTGTTGTACGGACGGACGAGCCGAGGATTCCGAACGTCACGTCGTCTGATCACTCGGCGTGGCGGGCGACACGTAAGGATGGCCGTCGATAAAGAAGCGCCACTCCCGCTCCACGGCCTTCGAAATACCGATGCGGGAAGACGTGGCGACCGTTTCGTCCTTTTCGAGCTCTCCGGAGGTAAAGTAGAGCGGCGCCTGCGTGAGGTCGGCCTGATGAAATGCGTCGTCAATGCCAAACGCCTCGCTCAGCTTGCCCGGCCCGTTCGTGAGATCCACGGTCCGATGCTTCTCGCCCCGATTCGCCCGAATCACGTTCTGTCCCTCCACCGGTTCCACCGCCCGGATGAGCACCGCTCCTCCCGTCCCCTCCGGCTCCGTCACGACATTCAGGAGCCAGTGCATCCCGTAGATGAGGTAGACGTATCCGAGGCCGGGGGATGTAAACAAGTCGGCCCCACGCCCTTCGCGCCGGACCGATTCCGTCTCCGGGTCGTACAGGTTCCATCCATGAAAGGCGGGATCATTCTGCGTGTACGCTTCCGTTTCTACGATCCGTCCGACGAGCGGCCCCCGGCCTCGGCCCGGAAATTCGCGAACGAGACGATATCCAAGAAGCTCTCGCGCAACGTCGAGCGTATCTCGACGAAAAAAAGACGACGGACAGGGATCCATTGCCACGTTGACGATTGGTATTGGGAAGCGGTTCCTGCTATATTGCCCGTACGCTCAACCGTTTCTACGCGTCACACTTCAGCATGCCCGACTCGGCCCCACCGCAGGACGCGGTGTCTGTCATCGCTCAGGAATTCCTCGTCGACGAGCCGTGTTCAATCGCCGTGGATGTCCCCGGTGCCCATGTACGTATGCGACCCGGTCCGGCAAAGGATCGGGTAGAAGTCGACATTTCCGTCTCCGGCTGTCCCCCAGACACCGCGGAGGATATCCTCGACCGCATGCAGGTGGGCACCCAACAAATGAAAGACACGGTGCGGGTGTACGGCGACGGGGACCAATCCGACGCCGAGTGGTGGCGCTGGGTCCGTACACTCGATGTTACGGTACATGTGGACCTTCGGCTCCCCTCCCGTGTGGAGGCGGACCTCCGCGTGCCGGGTGGAGAAATCGACATCGCCGACCTCCAAGGCCACCTGGACCTCAAGGTGATGGGAGGTCCCTGCCGTGCAGAAAACCTGGAGGGCACCCTCGACATTCGAGCCGAGAGCAGCGACGTCGCGATCAGTGGCTTCTCGGGCGACCAGGTGATTGCTCGTATCGCGGTGGGCTCCCTCACGATTACGGACGTGCAGGCCGATACGCTTACCCTTCGCTCGGTGGCCGCTCCCGTGTCGCTTACGGACGTGGACGGCGCGACCGATGTCACGGCCAACAGTACGTCGGTCGAAATTCAATCACTGAATGGTCCCCTCACTGCTCGCTCTCAGGGCGGTGATCTCTCCTACACAGGCGCCCCGACACACGAAACCGAACTAACGGTGGTTGGCTCCTCCCTGTCCCTGCGTGTGCCCTCCGACCACCCCGCCGACCTTACCATGGTTGGGGATACCCTCACCCTGGACGAGGCCTTCGCGTTCGGGGGCGACCACACTCCTCATGAAATCAGCGGTCCCCTCAATGACGGTGGGCCCCCGCTCGTCCTGCGGGCCATCGGGGGCTCGGCCCACTGCCATCCCTCCTAATGGAACCAAATGGGCAGACGGCGGCTCCGGTCGGGGGAGGCGGCCGTTCCGGGCATGTGCCAGACCCGAACGTGCTATTGCCACACGGGCCTACGCAGACCGCTCAATGGGAAGCGCAACCCCACCCCCTGTACCATGACAAATGGCCGCGAGGCCACGCGTCCCCTCATGCTCGCGCAGGGCATGGAGGAGCGTCACGACAATGCGTGTGCCAGACGCCCCGATGGGATGCCCCAGTGCAATGGCCCCGCCGTGGACGTTGAGTTTGTCGTACGGCACGCCCAGTTCGCGATGAAATAGGACGTTATTGAGCGCGAACGCTTCGTTGTTCTCGAAGAGGTCGAAGTCCTCAATCGTCGTGTTGGTGTCCTCCAGCACCTGCTGAACGGCCGGAATGGGGGCCTCTGGAAAACGGTAGGGCGCGCCCGCCGACCACTGTCCGGTGCCGACCTTTGCCAGCGGCGTAAGGCCGTGCGTCTCCACCGCCTCAGCACTCGCCAGCAGCATTGCCGCCGCTCCATCGGAAATCTGACTGCTATTGCCGGCCGTAAGCACTCCGTCCTCCTGGAACACGGGACTGAGATTCGCAAGTCCGTCCGCCGTTGTGTCGGGCCGAATGCCTTCGTCTGTAGTGAGGGTTTCGGTCCCGCCGCGGGTCTCGTACTCTACTGGTGTAATCTCGTCGTCGAAGCCCCCGTCCTCGGTCGCCTGGGCCGCCCGTTGCTGCGACATCGCAGCCACCTCATCAAGCGTGTCGCGGGCCACGTCCAGCTCTGCACAGAGCCGTTCCGTCTGCACGCCCATGGCCTCTCCACTCATCGGATCGGTGAGTCCATCGCGGTGCATGATGTCCTGCACAGTCTCGCCTCGCGGAGCCATGGTGTATCCCCATCGCGCCCCCGAATCGAGATAAAACCCGGCATCCGACATTGACTCGGTGCCCCCCGTCAAGATTAGATCTGCTTCTCCGGCCTTGATCTTCGTGGCCGCGTTCATAATCGACATCATGCTGGACGCACACACCATGTCGACGGCGTATCCGTCAATGCTCTCCGGGATGCCGGCCTGCAGTGCCGCCTGCCGGGGCACCAGCTGGCCGTGCCCGGCGCGGAGCACATTGCCAAAGATGTAGAGGTCAAGGGCCTCTCCCTCCACATCGGCGCGGTCGAGCGCGGCCTCCATTACCGGAGCGGCAAGATCGACGGGCGAATGGTCTTTCAGGGCGCCTCCGAAGCGGCCGATGGGAGAACGAACGGCACTGGCGATATAGACATCACGCATGGAAACGGAAAAGGGACTCGTGCAACGAAACGCGAATGGAGACGGATCTCCGGATACATTCAGAATAGTGGGAGCGCTTCCATAACACAAGCGAATTTTGCGTTGGAGGAAGACAACATCCGACTCACAATGCCGGAATCCCGGAGCGGGTCTCGCATCAGACTGACGTGAAATGTCATTTTCGAAGATGTTAGACTGTCATCACCCGTCGGATGTCGCATCACACCGAAAGCACGTCAACGATCGCTCCCCCAGCGTACGTCACGGTCCGCTCAGCTGTCAAATGAGAGAGCTTGGGAGATGCGCCAAAGGAGGAGTCTCCCTTCCATCGGGAGTCCTATTCTACATCGTCCCTCGTAGTGAGATATGGACCCCAATGGGGGCTGCCTGTCCTCTTATGCTGCCCTCTCCCCTTGTACTTCCCTGGTCGAGCCCCTCCACTCCAAGAGAAGCACCGGATGTGCAACATACCGCGCAAATCATCGATGAGCACACTGTCCTCTCGCCCCCTCTCCCCACAGCAGAACGATGAGGCAACGCCCCAGAGTCGAATCTGGAACCCAACCCCTCTCGGTCGACTGTACCTTGGACTCGAGTGTGCGGCGTTATATGTGGGACTCCCGATTTTTCTCTACCTGGAACGCCAACTCCTCGACACCTGGCTGACATTTATCCTCCTCCTGCTCGCTGCTGGCTGCACGGCTCTACTCCTGCGGGACGGCAGCTTCCAGCGCCGTCATCTGTGGAACCGGGCGTCCTTCCGAACCCACCTGCGTCGAACTCTGTGCTGGTTCCTTCCTGGTGCTCTCGTGGTGGGGACAGTCTTTGCTCTCGCGCGCCCCGATCTCTGGTTCACCTTTCCCCGGGTCCACCCCGAAGCGTGGCTCTTAATTGTCGTTACGTACCCCATCTTGTCGGCCTATCCCCAGGAAATTATCTTTCGGGCCTTCTTCTTTCACCGATACCATGCTCTTTTCCCAAGCCGGTGGGGAAAAATCACCGCGAGTGCCCTCACCTTTGGCTTCGCCCACATCGTGTTCGCAAACTGGCTCGCCCCGGCGATGACAGTCATCATGGGACTTCAATTTTCCCTCACCTACGCCCGGACTGAATCGACGCTCCAAGTCGCGGTCGAGCACGGGCTCTGGGGCCTCTACGCCTTTACCGTGGGGCTGGGATGGTTTGTCTACAGCGGCGCACTCTGACATCTCGCTCTATGACCAGCTTGCGCTATCGTGCATAGGATATACATCGCTTCAGACGTAAGCTCCTCCCAAGCCCCCCTTCGTCGCTTCAGGCCATCTAGAGGGCCAGCATCTGGATGGCCTATATGCTAAGTCTGGAGTGACGGTTGAAGGGGATTTTTCGGTGTCATCATCAGAGTGTTCGGTCGGTTCAGTAAGGGCCTCTATTCTAACGACAGTTGCTCACGGAGCTGGCCCGGATCGGTCGTGGGCGCCTCGCACTGAAAATCCCGGCAGACGTACGCTGCCGCCTGCCCGTCTCGGGGCGTTTGGTCTTCCGTAAAAGGAGCGAGGTCCGTGATAGCCGGACGGTCGCCCGGCGGTCGATGTACGATCACGGAAAAGGGATCGTAGGTGGAGCGCAGGACCTCAACCAGCGCCTGCATATCGTCGCCGTCCACCTCGCCTGCAACGACGACTTCGCGGGATGAAGCAAGGGCAAACTGAAGTCCGGCCAGCAGGGCGGTAAAGCCGGTCGGGCGCGATCGGGACTGTCGGCCCGCCCAGCGGGCAAGCGCATCGGCGCGCTCCTCCAGTTGCGTTCGTCCCGTGAGACGCGCCAGCCTTATCAGATTGGAAAAGTGCACTGAGTTGCCGGACGGCTTGGCGCCATCGGACAGCTCTTTGGGGCGCACGATCAGTTCCTCTCCATCCGTGGATGTCAAAAAGAAGCCACCGTCTTCTTCATCCCAGAACTGGGCAATAGATTCGTCCATGAGATCGATTGCCGCCTCCAGCCACTCCACCTCAAAGGTCGTTTCGTAGAGCTCGATGAGGCCCCAGACGAGAAAGGCGTAGTCGTCGAGGTGAGCCTGCACCCCGGCCTCCCCCTCCCGGTAGCGATGCAGTAACGTGCCGTCCTCGTCTCGCAGCGTATCGAGAACGAACGCCGCCGCGTCGGTCGCCGCCTGCTCGTACTCCGGCTCATCGAAGACGCGAGCGGCCGTGGCCAGGGCTGCAATCATAAGGCCGTTCCAGTCTGTGAGAACCTTATCATCTAATCCAGGGCGCGGCCGTTTATCCCTGTGCGCCACAAGAGTAGCACGGGCCTCCTCAAGCGTAGACCGAAGTTCAGGAAGCACCATTTCCCGCTTCTTCGCCTCCTCCTCCAGCGAGCGATTCAGATAAAGAACATTCTTCCCCGTCCGCTTCCCGGTGGCCTCTTCCTGGTAATTGCCCTCGGGCGTCATGTTGTAGAGGTCGATCAGGAGCTCGGACGTCTCTTCGTCGAGCAACTCACGCACCTCTTCAACACTCCAGACGTAGAATGCGCCCTCCTCCATCTCTCCTTCCTCATTCGGACTGTCTGCATCCTCGGCCGAATAGAAGCCGCCCTCCGGTGCCTGTAGATCGCGGAGGACATAGGTGAGCACCTCACGAGCCGTCTGCTCGTAGCGCTTCTCGCCCGTCGCCTGGGCCGCCTCCGTATACGCCAGCACGTGCATCGCCTGGTCGTACAGCATCTTCTCGAAGTGGGGAAGCACCCACCGCTCGTCGGTCGAGTAACGGTGAAAGCCGTACCCCACCTGATCGAAGATCCCGCCCAATCGCATCTGGTCGAGGGTCTCGGTCACCACTTCAAGCGCTCGATCCTCCCCGGTCCGGTGCCACTGACGAAGGAGAAAAAGCAGATTGTGTGGTGCCGGGAATTTCGGGGCCGATCCGAACCCGCCGTGCGTGTCGTCGAACTCGCGGGAAAGCTGTTGAAACGCCTCATCCAACACCTCCTCGTCCGGCGCCTCCGTCCCGCCGCTCTCGTCCACCGACCGCTGAAGGAGCGAAGTGACCTCGTCGGCGTCCTCCAACAATCGGTCGCGTTCATTTTCCCACATCTGCTGAATGCGCGGCACGAGGTCCATCATCCCCATCTGCTGAAAGCGTCCCTCCTTGGGCAGATAGGTTGCCGCATAAAATGGCTTTCGATCCGGCGTGAGGAGCACCGTGAGCGGCCATCCGCCCTGTCCACGCATCATCTGGCAGACGTTCATGTAGATGGTGTCGACGTCGGGCCGCTCCTCCCGGTCCACCTTGATGGACACGAACGTCTCGTTCATCATCTCGGCCACATCCTCGTCCTCGAAGGACTCGTGGGCCATGACGTGGCACCAGTGGCAGGTGGAATAGCCGATCGACAGGAAGATGGGCTTGTCCTCCTCCTCCGCCTTCTGAAAGGCCTCCTCGCCCCACGGGTACCAGTCGACGGGATTGTCCTTGTGCTGGCGGAGGTAGGGACTCTGCTCGTCGGCAAGACGGTTGGGCATGTACGGACTGTACGGACGGTGGATAAAGAGAACGACTTGAGGTGAACGGCAGGCCCGGCGTTCAGTTCAGGCGTTGTCCTTCTCCTCCGATGGTTTCACGAGTCCGACGTGCACGTCCATTACGTTCGTATGCGTCGGGCCGGGTCGCAGCAGCTGGTCGATGCGATTGAAGAGCGTGTACGAGTCATTGTCCCGCAGGTGCGCCTCCGGATCACAGCCATTAGAGCGAGCCCCCTCCACCGTCTCCGGCGTCGCCCAGGCCCCCGCCGCGTCCGTCGGCCCGTCGATGCCGTCCGTGCCCCCACTTAAGAGCACCGCGTCCACGTCCGCGTCGTTCAGAGCAATCGCCCCCGCCAATGCGAGCTCCTGATTGCGCCCGCCTTTCCCGTCGCCCGTCACCGTGACGGTCGTCTCCCCGCCCCAGAGCCAGCACGTCGGCTTTTCTGGGTCTGCCTCCATCATCGTCTCAACGTGCTGGTGCGCCACGTCACGCGCCTCGCCCTCCACGCCCGACTCGACACGCACCTGATACCCTCGCTCCTCGGCGGCCGTACGAGCCGCATCCAGCGCCATCTGATTGGTGCCCAGCAGCGTCGTCTTCGTCGTGTCAAAACAGGGATCATCCTCCGAAGGGGTTTCGGAGCGCTTGCCGCGGGCCCCGGCCGCCAGATGCTCGCGAACCGATGCCGGCACGTCGTGCCAGAGCTGGTGCTGATATAGGACCTGCATCGCCTCGTCGTAGGTGGAGGGATCGGGGACGGTGGGCCCACTTGCAATAACGGAAGGGTCATCGCCCACAACATCCGAAACCACCAATGCTCCTACGTGCGTCGGATGGGCCGCCCGGGCCAATTGCCCGCCCCCCACCTGCGTGAGGTGTTTACGAACGACGTTCGCCGGCTCAATGGATACCCCCGCCGTGAGCAACCGATGATAGGTCGTTTTGAGGTCGGCCAAATCGATGAACTCGACGGGCAGTGACGACAAGGCCGTACCGCCCCCCGACACAAGGACGAGCAGCAGATCGCCTTCGTCCAGCCCTCGGGCGTGCTCCAGCATCCGCCGGGCTGCGCGGACGCTCTTCTCGGTCGGGAGCGGATGTCCGCCCTCCATCACGCGAATCGCGTCGGGCGCCGGGAGCCGATTCGGGTACGTCTCCGGATAGCTCTCAGGCACCACCACGATTCCGTCATCCACCAGCCCCTCATGCCGTTCCTCCAGCACGCCGGCCATCGCCATCGCAGCCTTGCCCATGCCAACCACCTGCACCGTATCGTAGTCGATTGGCTTCCGCGCGGCCCAGGCCTCAAGTGGGGAAGATTCAAATAGACGGTCCGCCTGGACCCGACGGATGGCGGCCCGAAAAATGGCGTGTGCATCCGAAACGAGTGTAGAGGAGATTGATGCGTTCGACATTGGTGTGGGGGTCGATGACCAAAAATACTCACTGCAAGTACATGACGTACAAAAAATGGTTGAGGGGCGCCGGCCGTACGACCTCTAAAGCGTGACCGACCCAATCGACATCGACACCCTTCGTTTGTCGTTTATTTTCCAGAGAGCGCATACGTATCATTAAACATCGCCCCAATCGTCCTGAGCGGCGTTCGACCGCGCGTATATAAATTTTCCCAGGATGCGCTTGCGAAGGTGGTGCCTCAGGTCTACGTTGTGCACGCGTCGATTTGGGCATACCCTCCGGCGCCGTCTCGCTGTCCATCGCGAACGCCTGGCCCGTCTTTCTCTCTATGGTTCCGTCCGCTCCCAACGCTTGGCGCGATGCCCTTCATGACCTGCGTGATGCCCTTCCTGAACGGACGGTTCAGAATTGGCTTGATCCCATTGAGCCACTTTCCCTCGACACTGAGGGAGGCACCCCGACCCTCACGCTTCAGGTGCCGACCCCGTTCGGGATTCAGTACCTGCGCAGTCGATTCAATAAGGAGATCAATCAGGCCGTAACGCAGGCCGTGGGAGAACCAACGGACGTTGAATACGAAGTCACGCCGGAGTCCGAACGGCCGGACGAGATTGTGACGGACGGGGACGAGCCCGACTCCTCTTCGCCTCCATCCCCGGACGCCGCTTCTGAGCAGTCGTCCTCGTCTCCTCCTCCCTCTCGTCCCGAGGGCCCTTCCACTTCTGACGACCGGTCGGCGGCGTCCTCTTCGTCCCCGCGCTCTCCCCAGCGATCTCAAAAAACCGCCTCCCCATCCTCCTCGCCCTCCGGCCCCAGCAACACCGAGCGCTCGTCGGCCGCTCAGCCGTCCTCACCGTCCAGCGCAGACGAAACGCCCGACGTGGCGGGGGAAGCTGCCCCAACGCCGGAAGAGTTGGCAAGCATTGAGCGGGCCGGTGCCGGGTCCGCCGACGAGCGCTCGGCCCTCTACGAGAAAGCCCATGAGCATCTGCGGCCGGAATACACGTTCGACGAGTTTATTGAGGGCGACGGCAACCGACTGGCACGCAGCGCGGCGTTTGCGGTGGCCGAAGAGCCAGGCAGTACAAACTATAATCCGCTCCTCGTGTACGGAGGCGTGGGGCTCGGCAAGACCCACCTCGCACAGGCAGTCGCCAACTACGCCCTCGAACACAACACCGCCGAGCACGTCCTGTACGTCTCTAGCGACCGCTTTACGAGCCAGTTCGTTCAGTCGGTCCGAGAAAACCGAATTGCGGCCTTCTCCAGTTACTACCGGCAGGCCGATCTCCTCATCGTCGACGACGTGCAGTTTTTCGGGGAAAAAGAAAAGACCCAAGAGGAGTTCTTCCACATCTTCAACGACTTGCACCAAAACGGCAAGCAGATCTTTCTCTGCGCCGATCGCCCCCCAGCTAAGATTCCCGGCATTGAGGAACGTCTGCTCTCCCGCTTCCAGTGGGGCCTGAGTGCCGATATCCAGCGCCCCGACCTGGAGACTCGTATTGCCATTCTCCAGCGCAAGGCGGCTCGTCAGGATATCGACGTGGAGCCGAAAGTGCTGGAACTCATTGCCCAGCGCATCGACTCCAACGTCCGGCAGCTCGAAGGGACGCTCACCCGGCTCACGGCACTCGTACAACTGGACAACGGCACTCTTGACCTCGAAACGGCTCGCAAATATCTCCGCGAACATACCGACGAGGAGCCGACCGCTCTCGATGCCGCCGAAATCATTGAGCAGGTCTCCGATTATTTCCGGCTGTCGGAAGACGACATCCTCTCCCGGTCCCGCAAGCAAGCCGTAGCCCGAGCCCGCCAAATCGCGATGTACCTCTGTCGTGAACTGACGGACGAGTCCTACTCCCATATTGGCACCCGCTTCGGTGGGCGCGACCACTCCACCGTGATCCACGCCTACCGGAAGATCGAGGAAAACCTGGAGTCGGACCCCGACCTGCAGGACGACATTTCCTCCCTTGAATCCCGCTTGCGCAATCGGTCGCTCTCATCTCCGATGTAGTCCTCGATCTCTTTTTGGGAAAATACGCCCCCCGATCTACTTGCGTGGGGTGCCAATCCTTTTTCCTTCCCTCAGTTGTGATTGGAAAAACCCGAGAGTCCCAGACTCCTAGTGTCGTCGAATGACACGTTCCGAGTGAAGCGACACGTCAACCGCATCGGTGCGTCTGGAATCGGAGGAACTGTGAGGGCACGGTGGTCTCATAATCGACGCGCAACTTCCTGAAGGCGTTGGGCACAACGTTTCTCCCCACCCTTCCGCTTCAAAGGCGACTTTCGTGATTGCGGTTCCCCTCGCGCACAAGGCTTATCGATTTGCTGTCGAATGGCCTCTCCGCCTCCCCCCAGCAACGGTCCCACCTTTAGAACCTGGTTTGCGAGCGGATTCGTCGCCGAGATACAGTGGGCGAAGAGTCCTGGAGCCCCCAAATAGAGGTCGGCAAGCTAGCTTCCCCGTAGTGGAACCACCATGCGATTGCGCAAGCCTATAGACCCAAAACGGAAGACTCGATGTCGAGGCGCACCACCGCAGACCGGAGCGGGTTCGGTCTGGGAGTCGTCTTTCCTTTTCGTATCAAAGGCCTAGGGATGCTTCTTTGCAATAACGGAAACATCATTCGATCCTGCTCATCTCCGCCATCGCTCATTCCTCCTCGAAGACTCCGCGCGCAATGTCCTCCGGGATCAATGCGTTCAACAACCGTCCGGTGGCATCGCACAAGTCAAACGGGGCCTTGATTTCTCCATCTCTCCTAACTCCCCTCGCAACGATACAATTTGAGATGAGTCATTCAGGATCGAGGAAGGTCTTTTTCAATCCCCCACTCTTCGCAAAGAAGATCAAAGAGCTCATACTCTTCGGCCGCCACGTTTGCATCTGCCACAATGAGCCCCTTTAGAAAGTCCAGATAATGCTGTGCCAGCACTTCCGCACGATCGCCCGCCTGCTCTGCTAGCTCAGCCGCCAACGCCTGCACCCGTTCACGAACGGCCTCAGGTCCCTTCTCCAAAAGAGGAGCCAGCTCGTCCGCCCGTGCCTCCGCATTCACACTTCCCTCCTGCTCCATCCGTCGTTCGAGCTTCTGCACCAGCATCCGTTCGGAGATGTGCTCCGTCCCGTCCGCATTCATGATCAAATAGGACAGATCAAAGAGCGCCCGCTTCAGCACCTGCACCCGATCGGCATCGGCAGGGGACGCTCCATCAGCGGCCATGTCGAAAAGACTTACGTTGGTCTCCTGTTCGTCGGAGGGGGAAGCGGTCATTGGATCGTAGTCGTGATAATGAAAAGACATCTCGATACGAAGTGCAGCGGCCCAATCGCACGAATCGGGACGGCCTGAAGGTGCGTTCCCTGTCCCCGCAAACGCCTCAACGGAGGTAGTCCCGTTGCAGTCCCCGAAGGACAATCGGCACATTAAGCATCGTCGTACACGGCGTCGGGATCAAACACCTTCTCCCCATCCGCCACGAGCTCTTCCCCCTCGACCCGTCGATAGAAGCAAGACTCATATCCCGTGTGACAGGCCCCGCCCTCCTGTTCCACTTTAAACAGAAGCGTGTCGCCGTCACAGTCCAATCGTACCTCCTGTACCATCTGGGTGTGGCCACTCGTCTGCCCCTTCACCCACCGTTCCTGCCGCGACCGACTCCAGTACACCATGCGGCCCGAATCAAGGGTATCGCGGAGTGTCTCGGCAGTCATGTACGCCATCATAAGCACTTGGTCTGTGCTCGCATCCTGAACGATGGCAGGTACGAGACCGGCCTCATCGAAGGACACGGCCTCTAAAAGGGCACTATCGGTCATAAAAACGGGAGCATCGGGGGAAAACCAGAATTCGAGAGTTGAAAGGCCGTCTCCGACAATGGTTCACCAGACGATCGGGAGATTCCCTCCACTCCATGCATCGCCCCAACCCCGGAACTACGCCTCCGCTTCTGTTCACTGTGGTCCGGGCGAACCATCGGACCCACGCCGTCATTCTCTTCCGAAGCACTGAACTGGACGTCACCCTATCGAACTCCGAGATGTGCGCAACGTTCTAGAAATGAGTTTTTAGTCTTAAAGCTAAATGGTGCCATGCGGCGTGTTGGGGCCTTTTTATTGCGACTTCCCCGTCTTCTGCTCATTGGACTCGTGCGGGCCTATCAGCTAATTCTTTCTCCGCACCTGCCCAGGACGTGCCGCTACCAGCCCACCTGCTCCCAGTACTCGATTCAGGCCTTCCGGAAATATGGGGCAATTCGCGGGCTTATCCTCACAGTCTATCGACTGGGACGTTGTCATCCCTGGGGCGGACACGGCTACGATCCGCCCCGCTGGTTCGACGAACCGCCCCCCAAACCTGCATCTGGAAAGGAGTCTAACGTCCCACCACCGTCCGAGCTGCAGCACTAAGAGACTGTTTTCCTTTCATACGCTGTGAGACTCTGCGGACCCGTTTCTTCCAGCCGGGGATGCAGACGTACACGCTCCGACTTGCTAGCTATCTGCAAACCATCGGCCTTGAGGGTAGAGTCGGGCGTACATTAACACAGGCTCCACACACTATCGCATGTGTTTTCGGCGGTTGCGCACGTAGTCCTCAAACAGGAAGGATCCAAGATCGTCGAGCTCCGCGTAGTACGCTCGGCCCCGGTTCACCTCGGTAAGCTTCCGCACGAAGTCCTGAAGCCCCGGATCCCGAGCAATCATGAAGGTGGTGATTGTGATGTTCTGGCGCCGGCAAATGACCCCTTCGTCTAGCACCTTGTTCACAATCTTCGGGTCTAGCCCGTAAGGGTTGCGGTACATCTGCCCATCTTCGATATGACAGCTGGGCTTGCCGTCGGTGATCATGAAGATCTGCTTGTTGCGGTTGTTGCGACGGTGCAGAATCCCACGCGCCCGCCGCAGCCCTGCTCGCGTATTCGTGTGATAGGGTCCAACATCGAGGTACGGTAGGTCCTCCATTTCAATCTCCCAGGCGTCGTTGCCGAAGGCTACGATGTCGAGCGTGTCCTTCGGATACTTGCTGGTGATGAGCTCGGCCAGCCCCATGGCAACCCGGCGAGCAGGCGTGATGCGATCCTCCCCGTACAGCACCATTGAGTGGGAGAGATCGATCATCAGCACCGTGGCCATCGTGGCGTGATGGTCGGTCTGGTGAACCTGAAAGTCGTCCTCGGACAGATTCCAGTCGTCCCCGAGCCCCGACCGGCGGAAGGAGTTGGAGAGCGTGCCCGTCGCGTCGAGGCGAGAAATGTCATCTCCAAACGTCCAATCGCGAGTTTCGGGCAAGCGCTCGTCGCCCTGACCCGTATGCGGCGTCTGATGGTCCCCTTGCCCGTGCTTGCGAAGCTCACTGAAGATTTCCTCGAGCGCCGATCGGCGGAGGGACCGCTCCGCCTTTGCCGTAATCTCGACCGTGCCGTCCTCTTCGTTCTCCGTGAGGTAGCCCCGCTTCTTGAGCTCCTCAATGAAGTCTTCGATCGACTGATCGGAGCCCTCCGTGAGGTCGTACTCCTCGTCGAGCTGTCGGAGCCAGCGCAGCGCTTCCTCTGCATCCCCCGCCGTGTGCTCCAACAGCTCCTCAAAGAGGTCAAAGAGCTCCTCAAAAAGCGGCTTTTGGCTGCCGTGTCGCTCGGGATCCCACTCGGTGTATCGAAGACGCATGGGCCTGTACCAGATCGCTGGGGGTGACATCGCTTTGGGGATACGCCCCCCCAGAGACGTTTGTTTTCGGGTGACGCCCCATACGCTCCCGGAAGCGGATCACGGCAGCCGTCGAGCAGACACGTGTGCAGGACGTTACATTTCCGACTCACGTACTGGATCGGATGCCGAGAAGGACTCCTCCGCTGCATTATGCGAGGGCGCTTCGCCCAACTGGGTCTCCCGTTCCACAAAATAGTAGCCGAGCAGAGCCATGCCGGTGGCGAGAAGCAGAATCGCGTAGGCCAACGGCGATTCAAATCCAATCGTCAACAGATCAACGAGAAGCACGCCGATCCCGAGTGCGACGACGATGAGCCCCCATTTCAAAGCGGATCGCGTACTGGGCTCTTTCCACCTCCGGTTCAGAATCGCCTCCGCTACGTCGGCCGACGCATGAGAGTCGAGGGCCTTTCGTCGGATGCGGGTATCCCCGATTAGTTTGGCGATGTAAGCAATCATGCCGAAAAATCCGAGGGGAACAAGAATATCTTCCATTGCAGTGTAGGGCCTTGTAAACAAATGCCGAATGCAACGATCGTCATTCAACCGTGCACCAAAAGCAGACAGGGCTATCTGAGAATCGGTTGCACCCTTTCTCATCCTCTCCCTACTTTCACAAAACTCTTCAACAGAACCTTCACACGACTCCCTGCAACCGATCTCCGCTCTCTCCTGTCTACTGGCAATAGCGTTGCTCGATCGCCGTTCTCGCTCTCCAAATCCTACCCTCGAATTGAGACGCGTCCTGTTGGTATACGTGGAAATGACCCATTCGAGTAACGGTATATGAGCACCGAAACTGAGACACGTTCTGAGCGCGAACTGGTCGAGCAGGTCCTGCAGGGGGACCGTGACGCCTTTCTCTCGTTTATTGACCGCTACGAGCGGCTCGTAAAGCATGTGGTCTTCCGAATGGTAGATGACGACCGGGACCGCGAGGAGCTCTGTCAGGACGTGTTTATGCGGGCGTATCGTTATCTCGACGACTTTCGGTTTGAATCGAAACTGTCGACGTGGCTGGCGCGCATCGCCCGCAACACGTGCCTCAACCACCTGGAGAAAAAGGAAATGCCGTTGTATGCGGACCATGCTCCTGAGTCTCACGACGACTCTCCGGATGCCCGTGCCGCTCTCAACCGAATCGAGGACCCGGACGAAGACGTGTCCGACGCGGCATCTGACCGGGAGCGCCGCGCCCTGGTGCGAGAGGGTATCAAGACGCTCTCGGAACACTACCGGACGGCCCTCACCTTGTATCATTTGGAGGGCATGAGCGTATCTCAAATTAGTGACATTATGAACAACCCTGAGGGGACGGTGAAAAGTCACCTGTATCGGGGCCGTAAAAAACTCAAAGACTGGCTGCTTGACCGCTACAGTCCGGAGGAATTGACCCTATGACCGATCGTGACCACTCTCTTCAAGACGAGTTTGATCGCCACTTCCGTGGGGACGGTCCGCCGCCCGACACGGACGATCCGGAGGCTGCCGCCTATGAGGCCGTGTTTGCCGCCCTGCACGAGGAGCCCGACGGCGACCTGTCGGACAATTTTGCGGAGCAGGTGGCCGATCGGGTGGGCCTAGCCAGCAACGTGGGTCGCGAGCCCTCCCCTGCTCTCGTGTGGAGTGATGTGCTCCTCGTCTTTCTGGCGGTTGCGGCCCTGGGCGCAACCCTCGTGCTCATGCCGTCCGTGCCGACACTCCTGCAGGAAACGCTGTGGGTCGTCGTCCGCTCGCTCAACGACATCTCCGCGTACGTCCGCCTTGACGTTGTGGGCTCCATCGGACTCGCCCTCCTCCTCACTCTCGGCCTCGATCGCTTCCTGCGCCGCTGGCATCCCCTTCGACGCGCCCCGAGCCCGTCTTGATTTCGGGGATTGCGGATTTTGGATTGGGGAATTCGGGCAATGTCATCTTCCTTCACTGGAACGTTCCCCTTCGCCTCCCTCCTAAAAACGACATTTGCGCAGCGTCTCTATGACATTTATCCTTTCGGGGTGACTTCGACTCCTCGAATTATTGCCTTTGAGACGTCATGGAACGGCGCGATTTTGCGAAGAAAGCCCTGCTCGGCGCGGCAGGCGCGAGTGTGCTTGGTGGTTGTGCGGACGACAATTCCTCCGCGAGTGGTAGTGGGGCAGCCAACGTGCAGCCGAACAAGCAAGTGCGTTGGAAGCTTGCCTCCAGCTTCAGCCGCTCCCTCGATACCATCTACGGCGCGGCCGAGGTGCTGTCGGACCGCCTCGCCAGCCTTACCGACGGTAATTTTCAGATTCGCACCTATCCTGGGGGCGAACTCGTCCCGCCCCTCGAAGTGCTGGGCAGCGTCCAGAACGGAACCGTGGAGATGGGCCACTCGGCCAGCTACTACTTCATCGGGAAAAATCCGGCGCTGGCGTTCGACTGCACCGTCCCGTTCGGGCTCACGGCGCGCCAGTATCGCGCCTGGATGTATTACGGCGGCGGGTTGGAGCTGATGCGCGACCTCTTCTCCGACTTCAACATTCTCAACTTGCCCGGTGGCAATACGGGGGCCCAGATGGGCGGCTGGTTCAACGTCGAGGTGAACTCGCTCGCCGATATGAATGGCCTCAAGATGCGGATTCCCGGCCTTGGGGGCCAGGTGATGACGGAAATGGGGGTCAACACGCAGGTGCTGCCCAGCGGCGAGATCTATCCCTCTCTGGAGCGCGGCGCGATCGATGCCGCCGAGTGGGTGGGTCCCTACGACGACGAGAAGCTCGGCTTCCACGAGGTGGCGCAGTACTACTACTATCCCGGCTGGTGGGAGCCCGGCCCCGCTCTTACCTTCTACGTCAACCGGGACGCTTACGACCGGCTTCCGACACAGTATCAGGAGGCGCTCAAAACCGCCGCCGCCGAAGCCGACATGCGAATGCTCGCGCAGTACGACCACAAGAATCCCGCGGCTCTCGACCGCCTGCTCGACAAGGGCACCACCCTCCGCCGCTTCCCGGACGAGGTGATGACGGAGGCCCAAACGGTGACGCAACAGCTGCTCGAAGACAACGCGGCGAACAACAAGCAGTACCGGAAGATCTACGAGGCCTACAAATCGGCCCGCGAAGACGCCTATCGCTGGTTTGGAACCGCCGAGATGGGCTACGCTGACTTCGCCTTCCCCCGCATGGGCGAGAATGCTCCCGATTCGGCTTGATCTCCCAATGCCGAAGAGCTATTCTTTTCTTGACATTAACTTATACAAAATATTTTTTATGGCTGAAGCCTTCCTAAACATTTGATATAGTCCCATGTCCCTTCGCTTTCTTCGCCTAGCCGTCCTTCTGCCGTTCCTCATTCTCGGCCTCTCGCCCGGCTCCGTCTCGGCCCAAGCCGTCAAGGCTGACTCCCCCACCCAATTACGGGGAGCGCCCGTTTCGGTCATTGGGGAGGTGGGAGGCCCCGCGGGCGGATATACCCTCGGCGTGGAGCATCTCTTCGTTCGCACGTCTGCGTTCCAGCTTGGCATGTACGCGGGCGGCTCGTACGGACGACGGCTCATCTGGGACGGAACGGCTCGGGCCGTCACGGCGGGAATCGTTAGCATTCACCAGATTGGGACGATTGGCGCGCAGCCCCTCGCCCTGGAAGGCGGACTGGGGGCCACTCGCGTTCACTCTGAGTTCGACTCCGGAAACACCGACTGGACCACCAGCTACCGCCCCTACCTCTCAGGTGCGCTCCGTGTGGAATCAGAGGAGGGACGCTTCGCGTATCGGGTCGGAGTGGTGGCATTTGGCGGAGAGCACGACCCCGTCTTCCTTCTTCCCGTCCTCGGACTTCGAGTCGGCCTCTAATCGACGATCACTGTTGAGCCTCGCATGCATCAAAACGTTTGGTCCCTCTTTCAGAAACACGTCTTCTCCACTCCGTCCACCGACGAGGCCTTCAATCCGTACCGCGACCGGCGGGACGACCTCGACGTGGCGGACGCCCCCGACATCCGACGGGAGAACCTGCGCGCCTACCTCGCCGCGTACGATGCCGCTCCGCCTCTTTTCCTCCTGCTCGAAGCCCCCGGCCCGTGGGGCTGCCGCTTCTCCGGGGTGCCCATTACGAGCGAGGCGCAACTGACCGACCCGTCATTCCCGGTTGATGGACAACAGACCAGCCGTGAGGACGAGCCCCACACCGAATACAGCGCCTCCATCTTCTGGCGCGTGCTGCAGCCCTACTTTCCGCACTTCTTCGTCTGGAACAGTCTGCCCCTTCACCCACACGACCCGGGTGAGCCGCTCACGATCCGAACCCCACGTCGGACGGAGGTCCGGGAGTGGCAGCCGCTCCTAACCGGCCTGCTCGACGCACTGAATCCGGAACGCATCGTCGGAGTGGGCCGCAAGGCTGAACGGGCCCTCACCGAAGTGGACGCCGACCCGACCTACGTGCGCCACCCGTCGCAGGGCGGGGCGAAGAAGTTTGAGGCGGGCATCAACGAGATCGTCGAAGAGATGGGACTGTAGATTTCTCCACAGTCAAACAGGGGTTGAACAGCGGAGATCGAGCCGAGGTTGCTCCCCATCGTGCCGAGCCAGCCCCCCTTAAATGCCCCTCCCCTGACGTCAGGCGCACCTGAGTTGAGACGCCCCCACTAGAAGAAAGGAGACAACTCTCCTCAGTGCGACGCCACCCGGTCCATCTCCGTCCAGAAGCCCGGAAAGGAGACCTTCGCGCACTCTGCGTCGTTGATGGTGGTGGAACCATGTGCCACGAGCCCCGCCACTCCCATCGCCATCGCAATCCGATGATCGTCGAAACTGCGAACGGTGGTGCCTAGCAGATTGGGCCCGTTGCCCTCAATGATAAGACCGTCTTCGCGCTCCTGTACCTCCGCCCCAAGCGCGTTCAGATTCTCCGCCATCGCGTGGAGGCGATCCGTTTCCTTCACCCGCAGTTCCTCAGCGTCGCGGATCTCCGTAGTCCCTTCGGCACAGGCCGCCGCCACGGCCAGCACCGGAATCTCGTCGATGAGATTCGGCACGAGCCGTCCGCCCACGTCCACCCCCGAAAGGACTGCGCTCCGGACCGTGATGTCGCCGACCGGCTCGGCCCCCTTCACGCGCTCATTTTCGACCGTAATGTTGGCCCCCATGCCGTCGAGCACCTCCAACAGCGCCGTACGGGAGGGATTAAGGCCCACTCCCTTTAGACGGAGTTCACTGTCTGGCACCAGAGAGCCGGCCACCAAAAAGAAGGCCGCCCCAGAAAAATCCCCCGGTACGGTCCACTCGGTCGACGGGATGGTATGTCCCTGCTCCACAATGAGGTGCCGCACTCCTCCGACCTCCTCAACCGGAAGGCCCAGCATCCGCTCCGTATGATCGCGCGACGGCGTCGGCTCAATGACGACGGTTTTCCCTTCCGCAAAGAGCCCTGCCAGCAGTACACAGGATTTCACCTGTGCTGAAGCGACTGGCAGCCGATATTCGATCGGATCGAGACCAGACTGAGTGGCACGAATGCGAATCGGGGCATGCCCGTCCTGCAGCGAGATGCGGGCCCCCATGGCCGTCAACGGGTCGGCAATACGCTCCATGGGCCGCTGCTGAAGCGAGTCGTCTCCCGAAAGAACGGAACCGAACCGCTGGCCCGCTAGGATGCCGGAAAGCAGGCGCATCGTGGTGCCGGAGTTGCCACAGTCGAGCGGCGCGGACGGCGGACGGAGACCGTTGAGTCCGCGGCCCTCTACTTCGAGCACCCCCTCCTCGTCCCGCTCGGCCGCGATGCCCAATCCTCGCACACAGTCGAGTGTCGACTGCGGATCAGCAGAATCTGGAAAATTCTGGATACGTGAGGTTCCCTCCCCAAGGGCCGAGAGAAGCGCGGATCGATGCGAGATGGATTTGTCGGCGGGAAGTGAAACCGTGCCGCGGAGGGAAGAGGCCTGTCGGACAGTCTGAATCATGAGATCGGGCTGAGGGCAGAAACTCGAAAAAGCACAGAGACATCATCCATGATAGCAAATAGCCCGCTCATGATCCATCCCGCATAGAATATGAAGTGCCCCGAACGGCATCGTTTATTACTCAACGGATTCTGCCGGGCTTGAGGTTGAGGATTTTTCAACGGAGCGACCGTCGACTGCTGCCTTGTTCGCCTTGCTCACAAGGCCGTTGTAAATGGATCCGTATCGAGTCAGACGATCTTCCACCTCCTCGATGAGCTGGCCGTACTGCTCGGCCGCCGTGGACTGCGGCGCGTATTGAAAGATGTCTTGATTTCGACTTGGGGCCTCTTCCAGCGCCGGATCGGGCTCAATTTCGGTGTCGAACACTTTTCCTCCGTAGTGCCCCCGGAGGTGATCGATGGCCTGCAGGGTACCATCCTGGCTCCGATCAACCATTGTGAGAAGCACGCCAAGAATGGGAGCCGCCTCGCCAATCCCCTCCCGCACGCGGCGCACGGTTTCCCCAAGACTCACGACTCCTTCCAAGGAGAGGTACGACGGCGTGACCGGCACGAGAAAGGCATCGGCTGCCACAAGTGCATTTACCGAGAGGATGGACGTGGAAGGCGCGCAGTCCACGATAATCTGATCGTAACGATGCGCAACTGGGCTCAACACATCTTCGAGTCGACGATGTCCCTCCTCCTGTTGCTTCAAACGCACGTCTGCATTCGCCAAATCGAGCGCGCCAGTAAGAAGGTCCAAGTCGTCTCGCTCGGTCGCCCGGATCGCCTCCGCCATCGACGCGTCTCCGAATAGGACGTCGGCCGAGGACGGGGCCAGCTCCCGTTGATTCACGCCCAGCGAGATTGAGGCGGACCCTTGACTATCGAGGTCGACCAGAAGAACCGATCGGCCCTTCCGGGCCAATCCCGCCGCTACATTGACGGCCGTCGTCGTTTTACCGACGCCGCCCTTACTATTGATAATTGGGATCGTCTTAAGCATCGAAACGAAGAGTAATTCGGAATTAAAAACAGACCTCAGTAACCCACCTCTCTAAGCCTCCCATCCAACCTGTTCAGGCCGTCAGAGATCACCGTGAGGTCGCTCCTTCACAACAAGATTGCCAAGAAGATAGGGAAATGTAACGCTCCTTCCGGTTGTACGAATTTTCCGTAACGGGAAGCACGGATGCTATGCTCGTCCATCCCGAAGAGTGTGTCTATGGCGTCGGATTCCTCATTCGTCACGTCGCACTGGACATCTGCGTGGCATTAAGAGATTGTTCGCAGGACAAGGCTCTCCTGAAACGACGCACAAGTCGCCGAACGTGAACTCGTTCCGGTCATGAAGAGTCAGACGAGCGTGATTGATTGTAGCGTAGCCGGAGCCGGAGTCAGGCCGGGGCCTCGCAGCATCTTTTTGTACATTTTTGGACCCAGCCAACAATGCCCCCATTCTGGAACGGAGCAGGCACTCACAAGCGAGCACAAGCGGGCTTCGATTCACTTCATAACTCTTCAAGGAGCCAAAGGCCGTTGAGCGCGCAATCTACAGAGAGATCGTGATACCATTCTTTCTCGCTGCTGCAGCTACACAGCGGAACTGCCTTTGGCTTCAGATGTGAAGAGGAACGCGTCATTATCGTCCACGAATTTGACTTCTCATGGAGGAGCCTGTCCCGAACGGCGACCCCACGGTCTCGCCCCCCGACATTGGCCGCCTGCACGTTCTCACCGACTTTCACCTTCAGCAGCAACACGCTCACGCCGAGCTAGCCCGAATGGCCGTGCGCGGCGGCGCCGACACGATCCAGTTCCGCCAGAAGCACGGCGGCATCCAGAACATCTTAGTTGAGGCCCAAAAGGTGGCACAGGTCTGCCAAGATGCGTCCATCCCTCTCCTCGTGGACGACCGAGTCGACGTCGCCCAGGCCGTCGGGGCAAACGGCGTGCACCTTGGGCAGAACGACTTTCCGATCGACGCGGCCCGCTCGATCTTGGGCCCCGACGCCACCATCGGAGCCACCGCAACGAAAACGGAACAGGTCGTGGCGGCCTATGAGATGGGGGCCGATTACATCGGATTCGGTCCCGTCTTTCCCACGACCTCCAAGCGAAACCCAAAATCGGTGAAGGGACCGGAAGGCGTCCGCGACGCAAGTGAGGCCGTGCCCATTCCGATCATAGCCATCGGTGGCATTACACACGATCGGGTCCGGCCCACCCTCGAAGCCGGAGCTCACGGAGTAGCGGTCCTCTCCGCCATCTGCACAGCCAAGAACCCCGAGCGCGCCACCGCCCGCTTCCGAGCCGCCATCGACGGCGCAAAACCAGAATCGTGACGACTATTCCTCCGCGGCCCGAATCGCATTCAACAGTCCCTTCGGCGAGGGGGTGCTCGCCACGGCATCGACCGTGAGCCCCTCCGTCCGAAGAGCGCCGGCCGTCGTCGGCCCAATCGCAGCGCACCGGTAAGTGTCGAGGTTGACATCAGCAGCTCGAACGGCCTCGAGCCCCGAGGGACTGAAAAAGACGAGCCAGGTCCCGGTCGTGGCCCCGGACAGCGATAAATCGTTTCGAGTATGGGTTTCGTACACGACCTGCTCCTCGAAGGCAATGTCCTCCGCCCGGAGCCCGTCCGGCAAAACGTCACGACGCCGATTCCCAGACAGAAAGAGAAGCGGGGTTTCCGGGGGATGTACAGCCATCCAGTCCACCAGGGCACGGGCACTGCCCGTCTCCTCTCCTCGAACATCAAAGCCCAGCGCCCGAAGCCGCTCGGCCGTCTTGGGTCCCACCACGTAGGCCGGTGCCGTCTTCCAGGCGGCGTGAATGGTCCCGTGTGCGTCGAAGACCCGGCGCAGAGCACGTCCTACTCGGGGCGACGTGGCCACAATGCCGTCGTAGCGTTCACGTTGACGAAGGTGGGCTCGAAGCTGATCGTCGTTCGGAAACGCAAACGCAAGTACCGGACGGCACACCGCCTGCGCCCCCGCGTCCTGAAAAACGCGAACATACGGGTCCGGATCATCGGCGGCGCGGAGAAGGATGACATCCGGAGAGACGGTTTCAGTCATACCAGTCGTGATACGGTCGGGGGCGAGATCAAACGAACGGAGACCCCAGTCGTCCCTCAGCGATCTATGCCCGGAGCACGGAAGAGCGTCGTTTCACACGTACCGACCAACTAGGGACGAAAGTGAGCGCCTTGCTCGGCCTCCTCCGTTAAGATGCGCTCGACGATGGCCGCTCCGCCGGCCTCGAGCAAGTCGGTTGCCAGTTGCCGCCCAACGTCTTCCCCATCCTCCGGGGCACAGAGGCGTCGGTCCCGATACTGCTCTTCTCCGTCCAGAGCGGCGATGCAGGCCTCAACTACGAGCATTCCCTCATCGTTGAGGTGCGCCCAGGCGCCCAGTGGGACCTGACACCCCCCTCCCACCGTGCGCAGGAAGGCTCGCTCGGCAGCGGTGGCCACCTCAACGGCCTCATCGTTCAAAACGTCGCGGAGACGGTCGGCAAGCGCTTGGTCGTCGGCAGTGCAGGCAACCCCAAGCGCCCCCTGCCCCACAGCCGGCACCATGATTTCGGGATCGATTCGGTCCCGGATGTGGGCCGAAAGTCCCATTCGCAAGAGTCCCGCCACAGCCAGAACCATTCCGTCCCAGTCGCTGGCCACCAGCTTTTCGATCCGGGAGTCCACGTTGCCCCGGACGGGTACGACCTGAAGATCCGAGCGCCAGGTCTGGAGTTGCGCCGTACGACGAAGGGACGCCGTCGCCACCGTGGCCTTCATGGGGAGGTCTGCGAGGTGCCCCTCAAAAGAGGGATGAGCCACGAAAGCATCGAACGGATCCTCCCGCTGTCCGACGGCCGCCAACACGATGCCCTCTGGCAGGGTCGAAGGAATGTCTTTCAGGGAGTGGACGGCAAAATGAATGTCCCCCGCTAGAAGTGCTCGATCCAACTCTTTGGTAAAGACCGCTTCGTCTCCAATTTCGGAAATGGGGACATCCTGCGACTCGTCGCCTCGGGTGGTCACTGTACGAAGCGTTACCCGGTGCCCTACGGCTTCGAGGCGGGACTTCACGGCATTGGCCTGCCGAAGCGCGAGTTCGCTACTCCGCGTACCAAGAACAAGCGGGTCGGGAATGTCCATAGATGCACGTCTCGGTTCTAAAAAACCGCCCCGACGAACCCCATCGGAGGCGTCCCTCGCCGACCGGAATCCCCGGTCCTCAAATTACTCATCAGAGGACGCCTTCGAAGCCTCGGCCAGCCGGAGCGCCTGGTGAACGGACTTGGCCTCGGCACTCCCCTCCTCGGAATTGTGGGTCAGATACGGACACCGGGAGGGCGCATCGGAAAGCGTTGGCTTCTCATCCTCAGAGGCCCTCGGCAGCGACCGGCCGCCCGAATCGTCGGAAGGAGCAAAAAGGGCGTGGAGAAGCTCGATGCCCTGCACAAAGTCAATGCTGTCCGGATCGACGTTCTTCAACCGAACGATGGGCACGGCGAGCAGCTTTTGCATGATGGACTGGGTCAACCGGTCGACCTCCTCCCGGTCCATGTCGGTACGATGTGCATGTCGGTCGACCTCCTGCTCCCGAATGGAGTCGAAGGTGTCCCGAATGGCCTGAATGGCAGGCTGTAGGGCCTGCTGGTGAAACACCCAAGTGACGAAGTCACTGAGGAGATCTTCACAAATGGCTTCCGCATCGGGCACCGCAGAGCTACGGCGATCCTGCACCTTTTCGGTCCAGGCCTTCAGGTCGTCAAGATCGAAAACCGTATACCCCGACCGAGCATCCATCGCCGGATCCACATTGCGGGGCCGGGCAATGTCGACAAGAAGAGGAGAGGCCGTCGGTGCATCCGGTTCCGGAACGTGTGGCGCCTGGAGAATCGGTTCCGGTGCCCCCGTGGCCACAATCACGAGATCAACCTCGGCAACCGCCTGATGGCGTTCAGCCCATCCCACAACCGTGCCGTTGTGTGTCTCCGCCACCTCACGGGCCCGGTCGATTGACCGGTTCGTTATCTGCACAGAGACAGGCGCGTCCTCCCGGAGGGACTTGAGGGCGAGACGTCCCATCTTTCCCGCCCCCACGAGCAAGACCCGAATCTCGGACAGCGACCGGTCCGCCTGATCCGCAAAGTGCTGCCGCGCCATTTCGACGGAGGCCGTCGACACCGATGCCGCCCCGCGAGAGAGAGTCGTTTCATTTGAGACACGTTTGGCCGCCCGGAACGCGGTGTGAAAAAGCCGGTGCATCACCGAATGCACGTGCCCGGCGTCCACGGCGCGTTGATACGCGTCCTTCATCTGCGCCAGAATCTGCTGGTCGCCCAGCACCATAGAGTTCAGGCCCGACGTTACGTGAAGGAGGTGCCGAACTGCGGCCTCATTCGTTCGTCGAAAGGCGGCCTCCTCCGGCCAGGGCGTCTCCGCTATCCGTGCAAGAGCAGCTTCTACCCGCTGCACGTCCGGGTCCCGCCCATACAGATAGGCCTCCGTCCGATTGCAGGTGGAAAGCAACACGACCTCGGCGTCCTCACTGAGAATGAGGGCGTCGTACAGCGCCTGCTGCTCGTCAACACTTAGGGCAAAGGCATCCGTCTGGGCCACGGACGCATGCTCATGATTAAGTCCGAAGGCGTAAAACGTCATGAAGGGCTGTCGGCCTACGAAAACTGCGTCTGACTTCCTACAATCGAAAAAAGGCCCTGTTCATTGTTCGACGTTGAATAAGAAATGAGTTCCGCCCCCTCCCTTCGTGACCGATCCACAGGGACCAGCAGCGGAAGCCTCATTTCGTCAATACGCCTCCCGAAGCAGAGCCCCACAACATGAAGATACGTAGAACTGATTGATTTGGATAGGAGTGGAATCTACGTTTCCAGATAGTTTTTCCGGGGCAATTCTATTCTCGGGGTCCCATATACGATACTGGATTGGTCCCTCGCCTGCGCCGGATCGAAATGTCGGTGGCTTCCTTACCCTCCACTGTAGCCGTCATGAAACGATTGTTCAACTCGCTAGCAGTCCTCGTCGGACTCTGGCTTCTCGCCAGCTTTCTCGGCGTGATGTTCGATGCAACCCACAAAGATCTTTGGACGCAAAGTTTAATGTGGGCCCTTCTGTCGAGCGTCGTGTTGGCTCCGGTCTTTATGTTCGTCACTACTGCCAGCTCCGACTCCTCCGAGCCCCCCGCTGCTGAGACGAAGACCTTTGAGGTTGATCAGTCGATGGAGATGAACAACCAAGAATCGACACCGCAACCGAAAGACGAGTGGCCCCACACCTCCGAACAACATGGGGACCCGGGCTCCAGTGATCCGGGTCCCATTCCATCGAGCAACTAACAGTCTGGCTTATGGAATGTGGGGTGGAATCATCCCTTACGCGTCCTGCTGCTCCTCATCCGGATCCGTTGGAATCGTGAGGACGGGACAGGGCGCCACCCGTACGATGCGCTCGGTATTGCTGCCGAGAAGAAACCGGCTCACGCCCGTCAGCCCTCGGGTGGCCATGACAATCAGATCGACCCCGCGCGTCTCTGAAAAGTCTACCACGTCCCGAGAGACGTTTCCCTCACGAACGTGATAGGCGCTTTCCACCTCTGGGCCTCCGACATTTTTGTCGAGCTGTTCGAGTGCCCGTTCGGCATTCTTTACAATCTCCGGATCCATCTCAACGACCCCAACTCCGGGAATTCCAGTATCGCTGAAGGTAGGTACGGTGCGCTGCTCCGCCACGAAAAGGAGATGTAGACGCGCCTGATACGCACTGGCAAACGTCTTCGCCGCCTGGAGGGCATCCTTAGAGTGATCGGAGAAATCGGTTGGGGCCAGAATGTCCTGGTACGTCACCTCCTCCTCTTCGTCCGTCCAGGGCACCTCTTCACGCACCGTCATGACCGGGCAGGGCGCGTGACGGACGATCTTGTTGGCGACATTGCCCAACATTAGCCGATCAAGCCCCTTCCGGCCATGGGTGCCCATCACCACGAGGTCGATGTTTCGCTCCTCCACGTACTCGTGAATCGAGTCCGCTACGTCGAAACTAAGCTGAAGCGAGACCGTCGTGTCGAAGTCGTGGTCCTTCTCCGGTGCCAATTTCTGCAACCGCTCTTCAGCCTCGGCCCGAATCTGTTCACGCAACTTTACGGCCCGATCCTGGGCATCGGTGATGCCGTACCAGTCCGGATCCAATTCATTCACGACATGGAGAAGATGCAACCGTGCCCCAAACCGATCGGCCGCTTCCACAGCGTGGGTGAGGGCGTGATCGGCACAGGCCGAAAAGTCGGTCGGGAGAAGAATGTTGTCGAGAGTCATAGACAAGTGCGTCAGCGTGGTCAGAATCGAATGGGAATCCAATTGTTAAGCGTTGGCCTCTGACGAGGCGGCTGGCAAAAGGGATTTTCCAAAGGATTTGACGATGAACACGGGCACGGAGGAACGTCGGACAATGCGTTCGGTCACGCTTCCGAGCAGGAGCCGTTCGAGCCCGCTGCGCCCATGGGTAGCAATAACGATGAGATCTACGTCGTTCTCTTTTTCGTAGTCGAGGATGACGGAGGGAGCATAGCCAATGGTCGTTTCCGCAACCACGTGCTCATACCCAATTTCCTCTCGGGCCATGTTGGCGAGAGAGCGCTCCACCCGCTCCACAACCTCCGGGCCGGGGACATCGGCCATCTCCATACCGTAGGCCGACGGATACATTACCTCTTCTACTGCGTGAAGGAGCGTGATCTGGGCCCCGTACGTCAGAGCCAGTTCCTTGGCGTGCCGCACCGCCGTGGTCGACTCGTCAGAAAAGTCGACCGGGGCCAGAATATTCCGGACGTTCCAGGCCGATGCCGGCTCTTCACCGGCCCGAACCGTAAGGACTGGGCACGAGGCCGTACGGAGCACCTCCTCCGCCACGCTGCCAATCAGCATGCGCTGGAGTCCCCGCCGCCCGTGCGTGCCGGTCACCACGAGATCCACGTTGTGCTCATCCGCATACGACACGATGGCCTCCGCTGGAGATGGTGCATCCACCTGCTCCTGCTGAAGAGACAGGGCCTCAAGATCGATGGGCTGTGAGGGCGGATCGCCGCTATGCAGGAGGTTGCCGAGCGTTCCACTGGAAAGCGGAAACTGCTCTGCCATATCCTGTCGAACCTCCGTCTCTCCCTCCCGCACGTTCAATATGTGGAGTTCCGCGTCATGCCAGTGGGCAAGAGCAGCAGCGTGGGGAAAAGCATGCTCGGCTCCCTGTGAGAAGTCCGTCGGCCAAAGAATGCGCTGGATTGAAAGCATAGTGCGGTCAGGGTTGATGTAGAATGCCCCTTCGGTTTTGCCGGGGATGGAAAAGCCTGGGATGACCGGGGCCGCCCCAATCATTTTTGGATGTTCACAACTGTGAATTCGCCCATCCTTAGAGTGGCAAATTTGACGCGGATCTGCAACCCGTGCCCTTGTGTTTCGGGGACGGGCCCTGCCCCCCAACGTTGTGGGGACTCTCCCCACCCCACAACGAGACTGACCGTAGAAATGCTGAGGATAGAGTGCCAGGCTTCTGGATGAAGCGACCGGGGCGCGCCTTGCGACAGTTCCCCCCGCTCTGCCCCCACGGGCATCCCCATTCTCAATCACCGGTATTAGGTCATCTCCCGTACCCCGCGACGCAATTCATAGGCCCCGAATGCCAGTACGGCAAGAAGAAGGGGAAGCAGATGAAAGATGCCCCGATAGGCCAACAGGGTGCCCAACACGATCGGCGCCGGCACTTCAGGCGTCAACAACAACAGCATAATGCCCTCGAACACGCCAAGCCCTCCGGGAACGTGACTCACCAAGCCTGCGATCAAAGCAATTAGGTAGACCACAACGAGATATGGCAGGGAGAGCCCAATCTCCGGAGGCAGCAACACATACACGACCGACGACGCCAGGGTTAGGTCTCCCGCCGCAAGCCCCACCTGCACCGGGAGCATCCACTGCGGCGGAATGTCAAAGGACCAGCCCCAAAAGATGAATGCGTCGGTCCGGAGCACGGTCATCGTCGCATACCCTCCGACTGGCACAAGGCACAGAATCCCTAATATCGCGGGGGAAAAGGGAAGATTGAACGCCGCGGCCAGTTCGAGAGGCACCACGAGCAACACGACTCCCCCAAGCGTGAAGAATCCGAGCCAAAACGAGACCCCAGCGAAAAGGATCGCTTTGGCCACCTGGGCAGGCGATAGCCCCCACGAGGAGTACAGCCGATAGCGTACCGACCCGCCCGTCAGAATGGGGTTCCCGATTGCTTGGCTCACGGCGTATCCAATGAACGCCGAAAATATAACCCGACGCGTGGAAAGGTGCCCATCTACATAGCGCAGAGCTAGGGCATCGTACCCCGTAAGGACAACGAAGGTGAGAGCCGTCAGCCCAAGGGCCGTGACCACATACGAAAGCGGAAGATCGCGCAAGTACCCCCACACTTCAGCGTACTCGAACCCCTGCAACTCTCGCCCAATGACCCATAGGGACCCGACAAACACGAGACATGCGAGGGCCATTGCCACCACGTGCCCGTTTGTCCACCAGCGGAGCCGCATTCGAAGCAGGCGCCCCCAGGCACGCCAGGTCTGCGTCGAAGACCATCGAGACCTTGCCGAATCGATCTCCCCCGAATGCCCCCACGATTCTGCAGCTCCCCAATCGGTCTGTCGCGCGTCAGGATTCGACATTCAGAATACGGTATACGATCTGATGGTGGTGGACTCCCCTCAAACCGGTGGACGGCGCCAGCGATTCATGCCTACAGAGCTCCTTAATGCCTCCCGGTTCGGCCTAACCTGTACGGAGATGCTCTGAACGACCCTCCTTTCCACCCGTATTGGGAAACTTTGCAGAGCCGCATCGATTGAGTAGTATGGAGTAGCGGTTCCGCCTATGTTCTGCCAGACGAACCCAACCCAACCCATATGCGAGGAGTTAGCTTCAAGCCCCAGGACGCCGAAGATTTTTCCACTGGTGAAATCAAATCGTACGGTGGCATTTATGCCGCCACAGCCGAGGACTTTGCTGGTGCGTTCGAGATGGAGCCGGACCGGTTCATCGAGATCGTGCAATCGTCGGATGTCGAGCCGCTCACGGAAGTGGGTGACGACGAGGAGCCCGGCAAGTACAGCCTCTCCTTCGAGCGTGAGGAATTTGAGAAGCTGAAGGACATCCTGCTGGACGAGAACGACGCATAGCCTCGTTTCCCCCCTCTTTCCCGCCCCAACCTCCGCTCCCCCGCAGAGGTTGGGGTTTTTTCTTGGCTGTCCCTTCCTTCGTGTCCGTGTTCACCCGGCACTGGTCTCCGCCGAGGGCTCTCCGTGTCGATCGTGCACCTGCGTGAGCACCAGGACCACGGCCCCCGCAGCACAGCCGGCCCCTACCGCAAAGGGAACCGCAAATCCATACTGCACGAAAAAGCCTGCCAAGAGCTGTCCGGCTGCAATGCCCAACCCGAAGGCCACCGTGAGCACGGAAAGCTGCGCCCCCGACTGGCCCTTCGTGGTATAGTCTCCCGCCAGCGCAAGGGCCGGTGCAAACACCATTGCCCCAGCCCCTCCCTGCAACACGCGAAGAACGATCATCTCCCAGGGGGCGGTTACAAACCCCTGGAGCACGGTCGTGGGCACAAGACCGATGAGTCCCATAATGATGAACGGACGGCGGCCCACACTGTCACTGGCTCGCCCCACAAAGGGCTGAAGGGCCGCGAGGGCTGCAATCAGCGCCACAAACTCCACGGAAAACAAGATCGGCCCTTGATCCAAGCGGTGATTCACTTCCGGCTCAATGGCTGAGAGCATTGCAATGCAGGCCGCCATGACCAGCGTCGCGAGCCCGAGTGCAAAAATCGGGTCGAGCCCCCGTCCGTGGCGCGCCCAGACGCGAACGGCAAGACTGCGGGGCGCGGGCGACGTCTCGTCCGGATCTTCCACGAGAAGCATAACCAGCCCCACACTCACGATGGCCGTGAGCGCCGCAAGTCCGAAAGTCGCCTCGAAGCCGGTGACCGAAAGGCCAAAAAGCTGAAACGGCCCCATCTCCAACAACACACTCGCCAGTAGCGGCCCACTGCCAAAGCCGACGAGCCGAAACGAGTTGTAAATGCCCATGTGACCGCCGCGGTTGTCGGCCCGGCTGCCTTCATTCACGAGGGCTATACTGGCCGTGATGGTGAACGCCGCTGCCATCCCCTGCACAATGCGGAGCAGAAAAAGCTCCCAGTAGTGCGTCCCCCCCACAAACGACAGATTCACGACGGCAAAGACCAGTAATCCGCCGAGCACGAACGACTTTCGTTGCCCCATTCGATCCGAGAGGCGACCGGCGAGAGGCTGGGTAATACTGCTGGCAATACCAAACAGAGCGAGTACGACTCCTGCTATGAGGGAAGTCGGCACGCCGAAGGTCCCCCCACCCACAAGATCACTGGCCACGTAGAGCGGCAGCACAATCACGAGAAAGGAGTTGCCCATTGCATCGGCCATCCGAGCAATGGCCAAGGCAAGAATTCGGCGGTCAACGCCCAACCACGCAGAGAGGCCACTCGACATCAGGGTCCAGGGTGCAGTTAAGAACGGAAGACAATCCGCCCCCTGCAACTGGTTATGCGACGAAAAGGTCGTCCGGAACGAGAAACACGGCCCTCAACCACCGACGTTCAGGGACTCTTCGTCGTATTCATCGAACGAGCAACCTGAAGAGACGCGTTCCCCCCCTCCGCCTCCCCCGGCGGGGTCTCCAAAAGCGGGGTCAGATGCGGACCGATGAGTTGAAGAATGGAGGTGGTAAGGGAGCTGGTAAACTGGTAATTGTCCGCTTCGGGCCCTTCGACATACGCCACGACCGTCCCGAAAAAGCGCTCTCCGGCATTAAAGACAAAGGTGGAGGTTCGACTCATCGCCACCGACGTACGCGTCCCGTCCGCCCCGGTCGAGTACACCCGATTGTCGCCCGTGCCCGTTTTCCCCCCGATCGCCATTTCGGTCCCGTCCGGCATCGTGATAGCCCCACGAGCCCGTACGGCCGTCCCGCGTTCTACAACGTCCTGGAGCACGTCCAAGACCACCTGGGAAAGTTCTGGAGACAACACCTGCGTCGGCGCAGGGACCTCATGCTCCAATTTGGTTTCAAAGGGTGTATTGGCGGCAAAATGGAGGGAATCGATCCGAACTGTCGGATAACGCTTCCCTTCTCGTACAAGAATGCCCATCAACTCGGCAAGGGCAGCCGGGCGATCGGCCGAACTGCCAAGCGCGGTGGCGAGAGTGGGAATGAGCCGCTCAAACGGATAGCCCAAGCGGGTCCACATCTTGTGAATCTCTCCAAAGGCTTCCTGTTCGAGGATCGTGCGTATTCGGGGATCTTGCGTGCGCTTTCGGTTCTCGTAGAGCCACTGGTATACGCTCTGCCGAACGTCCACGCTGGCCGACATAACCTCACTGTAGCCAGCAGCGGGATGCGTGTAGAGGTATCCCACCAACCAAAGTTCCAGCGGGTGAATCCCAGAGAGGTATCCTCGATCTTGCCACGAGATGCCATCTGGATTGGAATCGTGGTACCACTGCTCAACCTGTTCGGAGGTAATGGATTCGGCATCCGCCGCGTAGGTGCGGAGAAACTGGCCGAAGGCCTCGCGCCCTCCTTCCGGAAAGACCGACCGAAAGGCCCAGGCCAACCGGCGAGCGGACGTGGTATGACGTTGACCGAGCGCCGCCAGCACTTCTCCGCGCGGCGCCTTCGACTTGTACGCTCGAAGATACCGACTCAAGAACAAACTGCCTTCGTGTACGGCAAAGCGCTCCAAGTACTCCGTCCGTCGCTGATCGCTCGGGTCCTCTAGCATGGAATATGCCTGTCCCGGCAACCGAGCGATGTGGTAATTCACCACGTCCTCCATCATGCGGACGAATACGAGATTGGCCGACTGCTGCACCGCCGTCCGGATGGTCATCGTCCGGTCCGACTCGTGACTGTAGTTCTGAAAAACATGGATGCCTCCCCCGGTAAAGAACCGTTCGGCCGGATCACCCGAGATCGGCCGTTCGACGGCCGCTGCAAGCACCTGCGCCCGGTCGGCCGTAGGCGTCTCAATGAGGTAGTCGAGGGTCCACCGCGTAATACTGTCCTCCTCGGCGACCGGCACGGCCCGTAGCATCTCGGGGGACTTCCCTGCATGCGCCTGATAGACCTGCTCTACGAGTTCGAGGTAGGTCACGAGCACGCGCACCTTGGCCGTGGACCCCAACTCCAGCATCGATCCCTGGTTGACGTCGAACGGACCGTCGACATTATCCGCCTGCATCCGAAGCACGTTGGCGTGAGGGCGGCGCTCAAAAAGCACGACGGAGTAGTTGATGTTCTCCGGCGCCCCGTCACCAATCATGGAGTGAAGCCCCTTCTCCCGAAGATAAACCGAATCTTCCAGCTGGCTCAGCACGTCTGCTACCGCCTGTTGGACGTTGCGGTCAAACGTTGTATGGACGGTAAGATCCAGCCGATTCAGGGCCGGCAGGTTCGTGATGCGAAGCTTGCGCAGCAGTTCCATCCGGACGCTATTGGCCGCCTTCTGGGTCACGTACGAGGCCTCAGGACGACTGGGGGCACGCGACAGCACCGTCACGTCCGTTTTCAGGGCCTTCTGGCAGAGTCGGTCCGTAATGATGCCGGCCCTCGCCATCAACGGCAGGTAGCGATCCGTCAGACGAGCCAAGTCGTCGGGCCCCTCCGGGCGAACGAGATACCACGAGGGGCTTCGCGTCGAGAGAATGAGGCTAAGGACCTGCCGGTAGGCAATGGCACGCCGTTCCAGCTTCTCGGCCGTAATTGCCGAGTCGCTGGGCACCTGCGTCAGCACGTCGTTCACCGCATCAAAGTCGCTCCCGTACCAGGCCCGGAGGCCATCGCCCAGGCCGTTTACCTCCCCGTGATTTGCGGTGGCCGCCAGCGGAAGCTGGTTGATGTACTCCTTCACAATGTGCTTCCGCTCGTTCAGCGTCTCCATCCCATTGCGGTACGCCATCAAGGAGGCCGACGCCATCTGCTGAAGCTTCTCCGGGACCGAGTTCGTGCGGCCACCGACCGAGTGCCGAACTTTTGTGAGCTGGGTCGCGAGCGTGCTCCCACCCGGCCCCTCACCGCCCGACACTACACGCTGGAAGGCCGCCAGCGCAAACCGATCCCATTCCACTGCCGGATTCTTGTATTCCTGAGACCGATCGAGCAACTCCCGATTTTCGATGTAGAGAAGCGACCGCCACACCATGTCAGGAATGGAGTCCGGGTCCGTATACGCCTTGCCGGGATACGGGCTCTCGAACAATTTCCGAGTCCGGTGATCCTGAATTTCCAGCCCCGCCTGGTCCTTGTGACGATAGATGGGATACAACCCGAGGTCCATCGTCCACGCCATCGGCAAAGACATCTTCGACTGTTCCGTAACCTCGTACTGACGTTCGGTCAGTCCCTCAATCATGGCGGGCAGGCTGCTGTAGCCCATCCGCTCATTGTACGGCCCGTGCTCTGGATAGCGGATGCGGGAGCTGGGACCGGCCTGCACCTCGTACGTCATCGCTCCGGCCCAATTGGACAAAATCACGGCCTGGCCCACCGACGTCCGCATCTCAATGGCCGCCAGCGCAATAATTACGATTGGAAGCACGACGTACTTCAGTACCGCCGCGTGGTGGTAAACCCACTGTCGGAGACGACTCCAAACAGAAATGGGAGGAGTAGCAACTTCTTTTTCGGGGGCAATGTACCACCCGGCCGTCGCTTCGTATTCAGTATCGTCCGCCATCGACGAGAGGAAGTAAGAGCTCATTCGTTGCGTAGGTATAATGAGAGAGATTCTCCCGACGTGGCCCAATCGATTTGGAAGGGGCAAATCGACCGATGGGGCAACGATACCACAAAGTCGGAAACTCTCTCATTCTACGGTCATCCTCTACGTCTCGTGCAGAGGGGAGTTCAGGAGCATGCCGGTCAAGCGTCGTGGATTCCCTTCTACCCTCGATTCGGCACAGGTCACCGCCTCATACTCTCTCCGAACGATCAATGTGCACTGAAAGCCATTGTCGGAACGGACGGTCCGTCGCGAAGCACGCCTCGGGACGCGTCGTTCCGAAGCCCCTCGTAGCGAAGTGCACAGTCCTCCCTATCCATTGGTATAACGCCCCGAACCCGCCCCTCGTGGTCGCCGTTGCAGTTTCGCTTTTGCTCTATTGCCGAAGTTCTTATGCCCCACCCTGCCCCTTGGATTGGCTTCGAAAGCCTGACCCGTCTTTTTCGGAATCGATCCGTGGCCGTACTGAGCGGAGCGGGCGTCAGCACCGAATCCGGCATTCCTGATTATCGCGGGCCCGAAACGAAGAACACCGACCATACGCCCATCCAGTACCGCGAATTTCTAGAGGAGCCGGAGACACGGCGTCACTACTGGGCGCGCAGTGCCGTGGGCTGGCCCACCTTCGACGCCGCTTCTCCAAATGAGGGTCACCGAGCCCTTGCCGCCCTTGAGGCAGCCGGGCTCGTCACCGGCATCATCACCCAAAACGTCGACCGTCTGCATCAAGCCGCCGGCAGTGAACGGGTCGTGGAATTGCACGGCGCCTTGGCGGAGGTCCGGTGTCTCAACTGCGGGGCCCTCAGCTCTCGACGCACGCTCCAAGAGCGGTTAACCCAACTCAACCCCGGCTGGTCGGCACGGGCTGCTGACCTTGCTCCCGACGGTGATGCGAACCTTCCCCGATCGGCGACCCGCTCGTTCCGCGTGCCCGACTGTCGCTCCTGTGGCGGAATTCTCAAACCCCACGTCGTGTTTTTTGGAGAAAATGCCGCTTCCGATCGCGTGGAGGAGGCCTGGTCCCTCCTGGCAGCGTCGGACGCCTTGTTGGTCGCAGGCTCCTCCCTCACGGTCTACTCGGGCTTTCGCTTCGTCCGGCAAGCGGCGCAGACCGACCGGCCTGTGGGCATCGTCAATCTGGGTGAAACTCGAGGTACGCCTCTTGCATCAGTACACGTGGACGGCAAGACGGGCGAGGTGCTGCCGCAACTTGTAAATGCCCTCGGGCTTTCTCCGGAGTCCTCTCCTTCGTCGTCCTCAGCGTAGTTCCCCCTCGACAATAAAATGGTCACTCCGGACACCTTGACGGCCGAACAACGGACCGTCGTCCGGCATGGCACGGGACCAGCGGTCGTCCTTGCCGTCCCGGGTGCCGGCAAGACGACAGCCCTCGTTCACCGTCTCCGACACCTTGTGCGAGAGCGCGACGTAGCCCCGAATCGTCTTCTGGCCTGTTCCTTCAATCGAGACACAACCCGAGACCTCTCCGCCGCCCTTGAGGCGCACGGACTCCGTGGGATCGATGTGCGCACGCTCCATAGCCTCGGCTATGCCATCCTTCGGCAGGCGAACAGCGCCTCCGCTACTTCAGTCGATCGTCCAGACGCAACGGCGTACGACCTTGCCCGTCAGGCCCTTCGAGATCTTGCAGTCAAGCGAAACCAGAACAGGGACGATCTGGGCATCTCGCCCCCCGACCTCGTGGATCAAATCGCTGCCTGGAAACAACAGCTCGCCTATCCGGATCTCGACGCTGCCGATCTTCCCCCTGACGGACGCGACTGTGCACAGCAGGCTGCACACGACAACGAGGACTATCTCATGCTCTATCGTCGCTTCGAACACCATCGGCGAGCGGCGGGCACCTTAACGTACCCCGACATGGTTCGGGACGGATGGGCAACAGTATTACGTGAGGATGCCCTCCGGGCGGGTCTTCAGCAGGCCTACGACTACGTGCTGGTGGACGAGTTTCAAGACGTGAGCCGTGCCCAGTTTCAGCTGCTGGACCTCCTCACGGCCCGGCACCGAAACCTCATGGTGATTGGGGATGACGATCAGTGCATCTATGGGTGGCGAGGGGCCTCCCCCTCTTATCTCCGCCGCTTCGCCGACCAGTACGATGCCACCACGTACCGGATGCAGGCCTCCTTTCGACTGCCCGGCGCTCCCCTTGTACTGGCTAATGCAGTCATCGGTCACAATGAGACCCGCTCCTCAAAGCGGATCCGTCTCGTACGCGGCTTTGAAGGCGATGCGCGACTCATCGAGGCAAATTCCCCTGCCACCGAAGCCGCCCGCATCGCCGATCGAATCCATCGGCTGTGGGCCGAGGAGGAGGTTTCGTTCGATGAAATGGCGATTTTGGTGCGCACGTACGGGCAAACCCCCCCTCTCGAACAGGCCCTTCTCGACCGTGAACTGCCGTACACCATCCAGGGACACGCCCCGTTTTACCGTCGGCGTCCGGTGCAGACGCTACTCCGCTACCTCTACTGGGCCGTGCTGGAGCGCCGCCGCCGGACAAACGATGGGTTTCCCTCCCCACAGCAGGTCGAGCAATACACCGATCGATTCAGGCAGATTGTGAATGCCCCAAACCGGTACGTGGCCCGCGGACGTCTCGACCACATTGTACAAGAGGTGCATGCACAGCACACATCAGTACTGGACGTGACGGCGCGTCACCTGCCGGACATGCATGAGCGGACGGCCGAGCGCGTAGACGCCTTCCTTGACGTCGCCGAAGGACTGGTGCATCGTCTCGACGCTCCGGCAGACACCACACTGGAATGGCTCGTGGAGGCCATCGGCTATGAAACGGCGCTTCGCGAACGAAGTGCGTCCTCCGAGCGGGGAATGGCCCGCGTTCAAACAGTACAATCCCTTATTCGGTACGCCCACGCCCACGATACAGCTCTCGCCCTCTTGAACGACGTGCGGTCCCTTGCAACCGAGCAGGCGGACACGACGAAAGCCAACGCCGCAATCGACATTCGATCAATCCACCGGGCAAAGGGACTGGAGTGGCCGGTCGTCATCCTTCCCGGGTGTACGGAGGGGACCTTCCCGCTGAAGCAGGACGGCGCATCGGCGCCGGATGTGGCGGAGGAGCGTCGCCTCTTCTACGTCGGAGTGACGAGGACGCAGCAGCAGCTATACCTGTCTACGCCCTCGTCCCGCTCCCGATTTCTCGACGAAGCCGAAGTCGACACGCGACTTCCCCTCTCCCGAGCGATCCAAACGGCGCTCACCACAGATCCGTCCGCTCTCTCCGACGAACAACTCGCCCATCTCTGCCGGGGCCTTGTTGACCTGAAACTCGAGACGTACATCCAACAAGAATGGTCGCCGAGCGCACCATATAAAGACGCGCTGCGAACCCGGCTCCGCGACTTTTCGTCGCTTCTCACGGACGCCCAGGACCGATGGAAAGCATATCAGCAGGCGCTCGATGAATACGAGCAGGCACAAGACGAGGCTCGTACCAAGGTTCAGAATCGAGTGCAGACGCTCCAAGAATCGCTCGGAGATGTGCAATTCACGGCGCGTCACGATGCATCCGAAGCCTTCTATCCGGACGACGCCATCTTTCGTTTTGAGTGGGCGTCGGACGAAACAGAGATTGAGGTGCACTGGAACGATACACAGATCGGCCTTCTCAATCCCCTCCGATCCGGTGCCCTCGATGCCCAGGCGGTCATGGCACTTCCCTGGACGCAGTTGGTCGGTCGCTTTGCGAGCATGGGGCGCGGACGCGACCGGCTGCGGTTCACCATTGATTGGACCGAAACGAAAGCCGCCTGGAGTGCCGCGGCGATGCAAGCCCAAACGGCCCCTACTCCTCCCGATGAACGGTCTTCCCTCCTGGCCCGTGCGGACGTCTCGGACGGCTGTCATCTCCTCCTTGACCGACTGGCTCCTTCAACAGATGAGTAGCTCTCGTTCCTTGCCCCGTGGCCCCAAAGGGCCGAAGGGCGTTCTACGGGATGTGAGTCCTGTTTTCCGAAAGGTCGTTGCAGGCCCTGTGAACATTTGCTGACGCCGGAACCTAGAGCGGCGCCTCGTCTATATTCCCGTGCTCAAATAGAGAAGACGGGCCGGTAGTTCAGTGGTCTAGAATGCTGCCCTGTCACGGCAGAGGTCGCGGGTTCAAATCCCGTCCGGCCCGCTTCGCCGCCTATTCCGAACCTGTTCGGGATAGGCGGCTTTTTTATTTCTCCAACGTTCTCCGATTTCTGCACACCCCTCCCCCTTCCATGGAATATCGTCGCCTGGGTCGCTCCGGCCTCAAAGTCTCTGCCCTCTCCTACGGCTCCTGGGTCACGTTCGGAGACCAAATCGATACCGACCGCGCGGCCGAGTGCATGCAGATCGCGTATGACCACGGCGTTAATTTCTTTGACAATGCAGAAGCATATGCGGGCGGTCAGTCCGAAACCATGATGGGCGAAATCATTCAGGAGAACGGCTGGGACCGCACCGACCTCGTCCTTTCCACTAAGATCTTCTGGGGCGGCGACGGCCCAAACGACCAAGGCCTCTCTCGAAAGCACATCCTTGAAGGCACGAGAGCCGCTCTGGACCGGCTGCAGACCGACTATGTGGACCTTGTCTATTGCCACCGGCCCGACGTGGAAACGCCGATTGAGGAAACGGTGCGGGCAATGAACTACCTTGTGAACCAGGGCTATGCCCACTACTGGGGCACGAGTGAATGGAGTGCCCAACAGATCCGCCATGCCTACGAGCTGGCGCGGCGCGAGCATCTGGTGCCTCCCACCATGGAGCAGCCGCAATACAACATGTTTCACCGCGAACGCGTGGAGCGGGAGTACTCACTTCTCTACGATGACATCGGCCTTGGCACCACGGTGTGGAGCCCCCTCGCGAGTGGCTTGCTCACTGGCAAGTACAACGACGGCATTCCCGACGACAGCCGTCTCGCCACCGAGGGTTATGAATGGCTGCAAGACCACGTCCTTCTGGAGGAGCGGATCGAAAAAGTACAAAAGCTATCCGACGTTGCTGACGACCTTGGATGCGCGACTGCACAACTGGCCCTCGCCTGGTGTCTTCAGACCCCGAATGTGAGCACCGTCATCACGGGCGCCTCCAAGCCCTCCCAGGTTGAGGAAAATATGCAGGCCCTCGACGTAGCCGATCACCTCGATGCAGAGACGATGGGGCGGATCGAATCTATCCTCGACAACGAGCCTGCCGCGAGACCAAATCATCGCGAATAGCACACGAGATCGGTTACGTGCGTCCTACCGACGGACTCGCCTCCCCAGTGGATTCGTTTTCCGGTAGGAGGGCCTCTCCCACCACGTAGGAGTCCGGGTCCTCCATTCGGGGCTGGATTACCATTTCTCCAAGAAGACCCGTCGTAAACATTTGGGCCCCGAAGAGAATGAGAAGCAGGCCCAGCAGGAGTAGAGGCCGATCCCCCAGCGGATTGCCAAACACGAGCTTCTCGATCGAGAGCCAGAGATTGATGACAAACCCGGCCAGAAAGGTGATCGTACCCAGCCCCCCAAAGAAGTGCATGGGGCGAACCGCAAATCGAGTGAGAAACGTTACGGTCACAAGGTCGAGAAAGCCCTGAATAAAGCGCTCGACCCCAAACTTCGTCTCGCCGTATTTCCGAGCATGATGCCTCACCGGCTTTTCGGTGATGCGTGTGTAGCCGGCCCACTTGGCCAGCAGCGGAATGTAGCGGTGAAGCTCCCCATACACATTCACGCTCTTCACCACCTCGCGCCGGTAGGCCTTCAGCCCACAGTTGAAGTCGTGAAGCGGAAGCCCGGAGATTAGACGAGTGACCCAATTGAAGAAGCGACTGGGGATGGTTTTGCGGGGCGGGTCCTTGCGGTTTTTCTTCCACCCACTCACAAGATCGTAGCCTTCCTTCAATCGATCGATGAGCGCCGGAATTTCCGCAGGATCGTCCTGCAGATCCGCATCCATCGTCACCACATACTCGCCCTGCACCCGTTCGAAGCCAACCGCCAGCGCCGCCGATTTGCCGTAGTTGCGCTGAAAGCGAAGGCCTGCGAACCGGGGATCCTCTTCATGGAGCGCCTGCACAGCGTCCCAGGTTCCGTCCCGGGAGCCATCATCGACAATCCAAACCTGATACGAGAGACCTTCTCCGTCGCACGCCGCCCGAATCCGCTCGGCCAGCTCTGGCAGCGACGCCGCCTCCTCGTACGCAGGAATCACGATCGAGAGGTCTGGGGGAGACTCGGCGTCAGGGTCTGAAGACTGAGGGGACACGTGCTCCACGATCAAAGAAACAAAACCTTGCCGTTAAGGATGCCGGCTCCGCAAAGCGGTACAGAATGACCGACGGTTCGCACTCTTCCCGCCGCCCTCGCTACGCATCGATCGTCGCGTACTTGGCATTGCGCTCAATAAACTTGCGGCGGGGCTCTACGGAGTCACCCATGAGAGTGGAAAAGAGCCGATCCGCAGCGGCGGCGTCTTCGATGGTCACCTGTTGAATCTTCCGCGTCTCCGGATTCATGGTCGTGGTCCAGAGCTGCTCCGGATTCATTTCGCCGAGCCCCTTATAGCGCTGGAGACTCGGGCTTTTGCCGTCGGCCCGAAGCTCCTTCATGCGCGCTCGCATCTCGTCGTCAGTCCAACAGTAGATCTCATTCCCCCCGCTCTGGATGCGGTAGAGGGGCGGCAGGGCGATATAAATGTTGCCCTTTTCGATGAGGGGCCGCAGCTGTCGGTAGAAAAAGGTAAGGAGAAGCGATCGGATGTGGGCCCCGTCCACGTCCGCATCCGTCATCATCACAATCTTGTGGTAGCGCATCTCGCTAAGATCAAACTCCTCCTCGGTCGAGGTCAATCCGGTCCCCAGGGCCGTAACGATATTTTGGATTTGATCATGCTCCAGAATGCGGTCGAGGCGGGCCTTCTCTACATTCAATATTTTCCCTCGGAGCGGCAGGATGGCCTGAAAGTGGCGATCGCGCGCCTGCTTGGCCGACCCCCCGGCCGAATCCCCCTCAACAAGGTAGAGCTCCCCCTCTTCCGGATTGCGCGTGGAACAGTCGGCGAGCTTTCCGGGCAGCCCCCCACCCGAGAACGCATTCTTGCGTTGCACCAGCTCGCGGGCCTTCCGGGCCGCCGCACGCGCCTCTGCCGCCGTGATGACCTTCTGGATAATTTGATCGGCCTGGTCGGGATGATCTTCCAACCACCGCCCCAGCTTCGTGTTGATGAGCGACTCGACAATGCCCTGCACCTCTGAATTGCCGAGCTTGGTCTTCGTTTGTCCCTCAAACTGCGGTTCCGACACCTTCACCGACAGCACGGCCGTGAGTCCCTCTCGAAAATCGTCGCCGGAGAGATCAAATTTTAGCCCACTCAGCATGTCGTTTTTCTGTGCGTAGCCCTTCAACGTGCGCGTGAGGGCCCGCCGGAAGCCGGTAATGTGCGTCCCGCCTTCGTGTGTGTTAATGTTGTTGACGAAGGAGAGCACGTTTTCGTTGTAGCCATCGTTGTAGTTCATGGCCAACTCAACGGGGACCTCCCCATCCTCGTCGGCAATGTAGATCGTCTCGTCCAGAATCGGCGTGCGCGCCTCGTCGAGGTAATTGACGAAGCCGATAATTCCTTCCTCCGAATAGTACTCCTCTCGGGCCAGCTCCTCGTCCTCCTCGCGATGATCTTCAATGCGGATCCGAACACCCGCATTCAGGTAGGCCAACTCGCGGAGGCGATCCGACAGAGTTTCGAACCGAAACTCCGTCGTCTTAAAAATGTCCTCGTCGGGCCAAAAGCGGATGTGTGTCCCCGTGTCCTCGTCGGCACGCATCGGACGCACTTCCTGCACTGACTCTTTCGGCACGCCGCAGCGATAGGTCTGCTTCCAGACCGACCCATCCCGCCGGACAGTGACCTCGAAGCGGGACGCCAACGCATTGACGCACGAAACCCCGACGCCGTGCAGTCCACCAGACACCTGGTAGCTGTCCTTGTCGAACTTGCCGCCGGCGTGAAGGACGGTCATCACCACCTCTAGGGCCGAGCGGTCCTCCGCCGGGTGCATATCGACGGGAATGCCTCGTCCATTGTCCTCAATCGACACCGATCCATCTTCGTGGATCTCCACTTCGATGTGATCGCAGTGCCCCGCCATCGCCTCGTCGATCGAGTTGTCGAGCACCTCATACACGAGATGATGCAATCCGCGCAATCCCACGTCGCCAATGTACATGGACGGGCGCTTGCGCACCGCCTCCAGGCCTTCAAGCACCTGAATGTTGGATGCAGCGTAGGCGCTGATAGCCCCCTCAGGAAGGTCCGTCGTTTCGCTCATAAAGGAAGACAAAACCAGTGGAATTGTGTGCGACTATGGGATGCCCGAAGGCAAGCTCCGAGATTCGTATCAACATCTATATTGCAACGATAGCCCCTGCCGATGGTTCGGGCGCTACGGGGTCTTCGTTCTTCTGCCCGTAGGACGAAACGCCGGGGGTGGCTTTCCCCGAGAAGAGTGCACACGCTCCCGTCAATGCAGGGGAAAAGCCGTTGCCGTGGAGGAGAGCTCCCCCTCACCCCGATGCGAGTGCAACGTCAGACCTGTTCGGCAGACGGACCCAGACGACTTGGGAGCCGAGCACAACGAGAGATGCTAAAAAGAGGGGATCTGCTACTCAAACCGGTGGGCAATCCTCGTGCAGAACTGTGCCATCTCTTTCAGCTCCGCATCGGAGAAGGTCTCATCGAACGGACCGCGGACTGCACTGAGGTCGTCCGTCACTTCGTGAAGCCGCTCCTGCCCCTTTTCGGTAATTCGGTGCATCATCATCCGACGATCTTCTTCCGATCGGCGCCGCTCAACGAGTCCCTGCTCCTCCAACTCATCGACAAGACGCGTTACATCGGGACCGCGATCAATCATACGATCGATGATCTCACACCGTGGATATCCCTCCGGTGGCCCCCCATTCAAAATTCGCAGAATGTTGTACTGCGACGAAAGGATGCCGTGTTCTGAGCAGATGTCATTCAGCCGACCCCGAACTGCCGCGGAGGCAACCAGAAGGCCCAAGATGGCTTCCTGGTCGGGACCGTCGAAGGGCTCAGTCTGCTGAAGTCGATCTTTGAGGGTTTGAGTCATAGCAAACAGAAGTATCACCAAAACCGGTTGCTTGTTTCAACGAAGCACGCTGGTGCATGCCCCCATCCGTCGTGCATTCACGCGATCTCTGAACTGGAGGCACCAGCAGCAGATGCTTCGATAACGAGCCGAGCGGGGAACTCGAGAGTAAAGGTACTGCCGTCTCCTTTCCTGCTCTCCACCTCAATCGCTCCCCCAATCAATTCGATTCTTCGCTTCGTGAGTGCTAACCCGAGCCCGGTCCCCTGATGGGTACGGGTGCGTCCTTCCGATTCCTGCTTGAACGGCTCAAAGAGATCCGTCCGAAAGTCTGCGGCAATGCCGATGCCGGTATCAGCAACGGCAATGCGGACCCCCGAGGCGGCCGGCTCTACCGTCACGTCCACTCGTCCCTCATCGGTAAACTTGATTGCATTGTGAACGAGCGTGCTTACACTGCGGCGCAGGAGCACTCGGTCGGTGCGCAGCGCGATCGCTCCCTGCGTGTCCATGCGGATCGGGAGCCCTTTCTCCGATGCGAAGGGGCGATGCTCGTTCACAACCTCACGGAGAAGCGATGCAATGTGCACCCGTTCTTCGCTCACCCGAATCGTCCCGGAGTCAAGTTTCGCCATGTCGAGTACGGCCTGGAGGGTTCGGGACAGCCGCTTTCCACTCTGCTGAATGTGGGTGGCAAACTCCGTATGGTCGATGTCTGGCTCCTCCACGATGAGCTCCGCATACCCGATGATGCTGGTAACCGGCGTGCGAAGCTCGTGACTCATGTTGTTGAGGAGACTCGACTTAAGGCGGGCCATGTTCTCGGCTTCCTCCTTCGCCTGGAGGAGCTCTTTTTCCCGTTTCTTCCGCTCGGTGATGTTACGAAGAGCCACGACTTCAACGTCGCGGTCGGCGAGATCCACTTCCTTTTCCTCAATCTCTACCGGAAAGCGGTCCCCTCGTTTTGGTACCATCACGGATTCGTAGGGAGATGTCGTCCGCTCCATAGTCCCTTCGGGGCTGGAATTGTGGGTTGCATCTGAAAAGATCGTTCCCACGTCGCATCCGAGAAGCTCTTGACGACTATAGCCACTCATGTCCGTGAGAGCCCGATTGACGTCGAGAATCTTCCCATTCTCATGCAGAAGAATGCCCTCGAACGTGGCTTCAGCCAGTCGCCGAAATCGCGCTCGACTTTCTGTGAGTTGCTGAGTGCGACGTCGCACTGCGACCCGAAGGGTAAAGACCACCGTTGCGGCTAGTATTGCCCCGGCAATGATAAGGATGATAATGCTCTGATAGTAGCCCGACATGAAACTCGTTTCCTCCAAGTCGACCTGGTCACGGGGCAGAACCTGATAGGCGTCGTCGTAGGGAGCCGACCGGTCGTGCTGACTAAGCACACCCGTCACGGCGATCTCCGCTCCAGGCCCGAAGGAGCTAAGGTCAATCTCATCGAGCCGTCGGTTGGGAACAAAGACCGCGAGTCGGGCCTCTGCATTCTCGGCCTCGTCTTCAAGGAGGACGTACTGCCCCCCATCATTGGTACGGTTTACGATCACTTTTCCTCGCACGCGAACCAGACGCCCCTCGTACGACTCACCGGCGGCAGCCGTCACGGGTAACGGTACCGGCGAGGGATAGTCGGTCATGGTCGCCACGCGTCGATAATCAAGGCCCCGAATCCGCGTAAGACCGTACTGGTGTTCTACGACGCCTCGTACCAGCAGACTGTCGCCTCGTCGCACATTCGGTCCCTCGGGCAACTGCACGGCAAGCCCTGCCGTCGCGTCCTGCATAAAAATCAGGGAGGAATCTGGAAGTGCCCCGGGGCGCACCAGCGCACGCCCTTGAACGAGCACCGTATCCCCAATCCGATCAGGAACCGAATTCTCGTCAGCATCGGTTCGCACCTGTTCGATTGGAGAGGCGTGCACCGTTGCCAGGGAATCAAGATTCCGCGCTCCGTCCCTCTGGCCCGCCTCGGACAAAGACACGACTCCTCCCATCGTGAACACGCATAGGACCCCTGCGAACACTGTACGCACCCCGGTCTGCCATTCGTGTCGGTGCAATTCCCGCAAAAGGGACAAGGGATCCATGGGGTCGAAACAGATGCCGGAAAAGAACGAGCAGCGGGAAACCGATGGGACAAAGACTGCGGGCTAAGAAACCGACTCTACCTATTACCGGCGATCCCAAACCGGAGTTCGGTATCACCAAAATCTACAATCGGCGCTCCTACAGCCCCAAATCTCTCCTCTCAAGAGGGAAAATAGCGTTGGACTTTTCCCCTTTCTCCCTCCTCTCCGGTTTTCCTGTAGGTCGCAGACGCTTTTTCATGGCCTGCCGTTGGTGCCCAAGACTCGTCCTGTACCGAACCCAATGAGACTTATGAGACAACGACGGATGCATACGCTCACTCAACGAGTTCCCGCGTCCCCTGGCCTTCGTCCTTTTATACACAAGCTCAGAACTCGACACGGAAACCAATCTTCGGAATCCTGATCCATCTCAACGCACTGCTACACGACGGCATCCGCCAAGAGTACTGCAGTGCATCAATTCTTCACGAAGTCGCTATAGACGCACAATCGACCGGATCCTTGAGGATTGAACTCAACAAATGAGGGGGACGAAGGACTGCATCTTGGTTTTCTCCGATCAGCCTCCTATCATTGGAAGTGCGACATTGTTCTGACACACGCCGCGGGTTCTTGCACCGGCCGTGCCGGTCAAGATGAAAAGGGAACACCAGTGACGTCGGAGGTGGGTTTCGATCGTCGAAGAACGAATTGGACACAGATTCGTCATTCGCTTTCGGAATGTGCCAACGACCAGTCTGGGGCTGTACCCGCAACTGTAAGCTGAACTGGGCCGATGCGCTCTGCAGCGCGGCTCCACTGTTCCGGCGGAGTCTCTTCACCCGAAGACGCTCCCCGGCTTGGGAAGGAGACGCGCTCGTAGAATTGGCTTCACTCTCAAATGAGAGTCGTTCAGCAAGCCAGGAGACCTGCCTGCGCGCGTGACGAGGGTGTCGATCGGTCATCACTCTGTCCCGGTCGATACGCCTCTCACCGCCAACCACCTCCGGGAGCTGAGGTATGGGGCGTGCTGCATCTTGTGATCCGTCCTCGCTCTGGATTCGCCCTGTCCGTGGCAATCCAAGCCGCGTGCGGTCCCCGTACAGCCGCCCGAACCTCACAACTGAGGTGAGGGCTTTTTCTTATGGCTGCCGTGCTGTACCGCACCGTTTTACTTCTGGGAATTCTTCTGGCGTTCTGCACTTCGTTGACCTCCGCCCAGTCTATAGCGGTGGACACCGTGCAGGTCGACACGGGACGGGTGGAGTGGGAGCGTGCGCTTCCGCCCCTCACGGTTACGGCCAGCCGAATTCCAACTTCGCCCGCCAAGGCCCCGGCCCGTGTCACGGTACTAGACTCTACCGCTCTCGCTCGGACCGGTGCTGCGTCCGTCGCAGATGCTCTTGAAGCCCGCGCGGCCCTTTACGTCCGACGATACGGAGCCCACGGCCTCGCCACTCCTGCCCTCCGCGGAACCGGTGCGTCCCAGACGGCCCTTCTTCTAAACGGGCAGAGCATGTCCAATCCCCAACTGGGACACTTGGACCTTTCCCTTCTGCCCACGGTTCTCCTCCGCTCCGTAGAGGTGATGCACGGCCCGGCGTCCCCTCTTCATGGCTCCGATGGCCTGGGAGGCGCCATTCACCTCCATACCCTGCGCCCCCAGTCCTCCGTCCAGGTGCGAGGTACGCTGCATGCCGGCGCGTTCGGCGCCCGGGGCGGCAGTTTGCTCGTGGGAGGCCCCCTTTCGAAAAGCACGTCCGTGCTGCTAGCTGCCGACTACCAGTCGACAGACGGTGACTTTCCGTATCTCGACGAGGGTCACTTCCCCCCTCAAACAGTGCGACGGAAAAATGCCGATCGGGTCCAGCACTCCGTGTTTGGCAGCGTAGAATCGCAGGGCGACACCCATCGCTTCCGAGTGTCCGGATGGGCGGGCTGGTCGGAGCGCGGCCTCCCTCCGGCCTCTTCCACTGCGCCTACGCACGAGCGACAATGGGATACGCAGCTTCGGCTCTGGGCGGAAGACCGCATTCCGATGGGGGACGGAACCCTCACGCTCCAGGGCATGACTCAACATACCCGCATCCGGTACACCAATCCAGCGCAAGAACTCGACCAGACCGGACGCACCTGGACCCACTCGCTCGACGCAACTGGGCGTACGCCGGTTACAGACCACTGGACGACCGTTGGTGGAGTCTCCGGAAGCATCGCACAGGCCTTCCATCCTCGACTCGATGCTCCTGCCCACCAAGAACGTCTGTCCGCTTTTGCCGAGGGCACCGGGCGCTACAGCCGGCTCCGTCTCTACCCGGCCCTTCGTGCCGACACGTACTGGATGCCTGGAGGGCAAACCCGTATGGCTTTCAATCCGCGTCTGGGACTTAACTGGCCGCCCGTGCCGAGTTGGCCTACGCTCCGCCTGAAAGCCCAGATCGGACGCGCGTTCCGGGTGCCCACCTTCAACGACCGATACTGGGAACCCGGCGGCAATCCCGACCTGCGACCGGAACGGAGCTGGGGGGGCGACCTCGGACTGTGGATTGATCATTCTCGGGGCCACGTCGAGCTGACGACCTTCGGGCACCGGCGTCAGGACCAGATTGTCTGGCGGCCAACGGGCAACGGCTACTGGGCTCCTGTAAATGTGGGCCGTGTTCGGGCTCTCGGCAGTGAGCTTTCCGGCGCTTGGGGCTGGATGCCCACTCCGAATACGACCCTCGACGTGGGATTCAAATACACGTTTACCGATGCCCGTAACCGGTCGACTCCCCGTTCCAGCTCGTACAACGAACGGGTCCGATACGTCCCTCGCGACCAAATGAAGGTCTACTCAACCGTTTCCTGGGGTCCTGCCGCCCTAACGATCAATGCTCGCTACACGGGCCGTCGTCCCCTCACCAGCGACGGCCGCCAGTTCCTGAATGCGCACGTACTGACCCGGACCCGACTCCAACTTGAACACTCTCTGTCCGACGTCCGCTTCGCGCTGTCCGTGGACATCGAGAATGTCTTTGACACCGACTATCGGAGTATTGGGAACCACCCGATGCCCCCCCGACACGCCCAATTTCGACTTCTCATTGCGCCCTAACGGCGCTCTTCCGTTGTTCTCTTCCTTCACACCCCTTGCTTTTTCAATGCCCCTTCGACGTCTTCTCGTTCTTGTTGTCTGCACCTTCTCCCTCCTCCTCTCCGGCTGTGACTTGTTGGGGGCCGACGACTCCGGCGCCCCACCCCCGGTCACGTCTGGCGTATACATTGCCAATGCTGGTGGCTTCGGCAACCAAAACAGTAGCTATACAGTCTATGACCCCTCTACCGACGATCGACTTCGAATTCCCCCCGACCGGACGGGCTTCGCCTCCTACATCCAAAGTCTGACGGTCCACGATGACCGTGTCTACCTCCTCTTCGGAGAAACAAATAGCGTCGGGGTGTTCGACGTGGAGTCCAACGAGCAGATCGCTCAAATTTCCGGCCTCCGCAATCCGCGCTACCTGGACGTACACGAAAATACCGCTTACGTCTCCGGCCAAGACTATCGCTCTCCCATCGCCCCAAAGCTGTACCAGATCAACCTCTCGACCAATACGCTCGTCGACTCGGTCGACGTGGGCGGCTCCCCCGAGGACGTGCTTGCCACCAGTGAGCGTGTATACGTCGCCCTTGGCGGACAGGACGGGTCGGTGGCTGCCGTAAATCGATCGGACCTGACAGTCGAGCAGAAACTTCCCATGAACTGTGACGCGCCCCGTTCGCTGGCAATGGACCAGCAAGATGAACTTCTGGTCTTCTGTACGGGATCAACGATTTACGACGAAAACTTCAACGTAGAGGACCGCACAGATGGAGCCATTCGGGTCGTGGACCCATCGAATGGCAACATTACCACTCAGATCCCACTCGACACGATGCTGACCTCCGTTTCGCAGGGACAGCGCGTCTTTTACGCTTCGCGGTCGGACGAAGCGTACGCTGTACTGGCCGACCAGTCCATCCTTCGCTTCGATGCAGCCGAAAACTCGATAACGGATCAGTTCGACGCTTCGGGCATGCCCATTGGAACGCTCGGATATGATGCCGTCGAGGAGCGTCTCTACGTCGGCCGTGCCGCCTCCGATGTTTTCGGGGCCAGTGGCACAATTACGGTGCATCGCCGGAATGGGGAACAAGTTGGCGCCTTCGACGCTGGCGGCACTCAGCGACCGGGGATTGCCCCCACTGACATTTCGTTCCGCCGAACCGGCCCGTGATGCCCCTCGGTGCCGACTCCCTGTCATCGTCCGTTCTATTCACGACCCCCGCATCGATGATGACAATCGACCGCTGCTACTGCTATCAGCAGACGTTTGCTGACCTAAAAACGGTGGCGGAGGAAACGGGAGCGGACTCAGTGCACGCCCTGCAGTCCCACGTAACCTTTGGCGAAAATTGCCAGCTCTGTCATCCGTACGTCCGCCGAATGATGGAAACGGGGGAAACCGTATTCCATGAGGTACTGGAAGACGGAGAAGCGTGATGGCCTCCGCTCCCTTCGTGGTCCCTTGCCCCTCGGCTTCCGAACCTCCAATGCCCTGTATGATCAGGTAAGAAGTCGAGGGGCGCCCCCGGGCCGGTACCTGTAGTCGCGTCGTGCCTGTTTGACGACCCTCTTATCGCTTCACCCGTAGAATTAGGGATTCGCCCCCTCGACAACCTCGATGTTTTATGGCCTCTCTCCTTTACATCTTCCCTCATCCCGACGACGAATGCTTTGGCCCCGCCCCTGCAATCGCCCGTCAGCGCCGCCACGGGCATGACGTACACCTTCTCACCCTGACGCGGGGAGAAGCAACCTCACAACGCGAGCGGCTTGGCTATTCGAAAGAGGAAATGGCCGAGACCCGACATCAAGAAATGCAAGACGTTGCAGACGCTCTCGATCTGTCGTCGCTTACGGTGTGGGAATACCCCGACGGACAACTCGCTGAGCTGGATCCGCTGGTCCTCGAGGACGAGATCGCGCGCCAGATTCATGAGACGGAGCCCGACGTGGTGGTGACGTATCCCGTGCACGGAGTGAGCGGACACCCCGATCATCTCGTGACACATGCGGTCGTCAAACGTGTGGTCTGCGCCCTGCGCCGAGATGGAGTGACATACCCAAAGCGGCTTGCGTTCTTCACGCTCCCCCCTGCTCCAGACGATGCCTCTCGCCCCCCGCACCTCCAGCACTCGCCTCTGCCTCTCGTCGACTGCGTCGTGTCGGCAGACGACGTGGACTTTTCCACCGCTCGGGCCGCGCTTGAGTGCTACGCAACGTACCTCCCAGTGATCGAAAAGCAGAAGCCCCTGCAGACCGTGGCGGACGGCGTCAATTTCGAGTTGTTCGGTGAGTCTTACGAGCCGCCTCTGTCGGAGTTGGTAGAGAAATTGGAGACCTCAAATCCATCGCCCCTGTCCTCCTCCATATAGCCGACCATCGTTTTCACAATCATAATCCAAACCGGCCCGGAACCGGGAACGACGCACGGGCCTTCCTCAATATGAGCTAAAACCCGGCCCTTTTTCCCGAGTTGTCGACTCACGTCCGCTGATGAGTCCCTCTGCAAAGGTGAACCAATGGCTCCCGTCACCAGTGAATCGTCTCGCGCTGAAAATCGCCGGGGCCATGACACTGGCTGTTACCGGGATCGCCGCCGCAGTATCGTCGTGGCCGTCGTGGGGAATGATCGGAGCCGGATCCGGCTTCATTGCCTACGTAGTCGCCCATTACACTTTGGCCCGTCGACTCGATCAGGCCCATCGGATGCTCCATCACATCCGTCAGCACGCCTTTGAGGACCTCACCGCTCCGACCAATCCCCACAGCGACGAGCTTCGCTCGCTGATATGGGAAATCTATCGCACGGGCCAGACGCTGGAGAATGAGATCCAAGAGCTGAAGGAGCGAGAAAGCTACCGGCGTGAATTCATCGGCAACGTCTCTCATGAACTCAAAACCCCCATCTTTTCCGTTCAGGGATTCGCGGAGACGCTTCTCGATGGAGCACTCGACGATGAAGACGTCAACCGCACCTTTCTCGAAAAAATTCTGCACAACGTCTCCCGCTTAGAAAACCTGGCGCGGGACCTGTCGGCCATCACGAAAATTGAAACGGGCGAAATGGAGATGTCGACCGGACAGTTCGCCCCATCCGCTATATTTGAGGAGGTTCGAGAGTCTCTGGAGATAAAGGCCAAAGAAAAAGACATCACCCTTCGGTGTGAGGTGGAGGCCAATCTTCCCTCAGTCTACGGCGACCGCGACCGCCTCCGCCGCGTGTTAGTGAACCTCGCGGACAACGCAATCAAGTACAACGAAGCAGGCGGCACCGTCCTCCTTCGCGCCGTCCACGCCGCCCCCGAAGCAGTGGAAATTAGTGTGTCCGACGATGGCATTGGAATCCCGTCGGAGCACTTGCCGCGTCTCACGGAGCGGTTTTACCGCGTGGACAAAAGCCGCTCTCGAAATCAGGGCGGCACTGGACTAGGACTCGCAATCGTGAAACACATCCTCGGGGCTCATAACCGCGAGCTTCACCTCGACAGTACACCGGGCGAGGGATCAACCTTCAGTTTTACTCTCCCCACAACTCCCTTTGACTCTCTGAACCCGGCATGATCTCAATCCCCGTGGAGTATTCGGGCCCCGAATCGTTTTTCCCCCCATGTGAGCCGGTTGAGATCCCGCATCGGAATGCGGGGGGCGCGGTCCGTAAAGACGGCAAATTTTTTACGGGATGGAGCTCGGAAATGGACAATCACGTTCGGTCAACGGTATAAGAAGCCACTTTCATTTCAAGCGCCATACCTCCGCTGGGATACCTGCGGAATCGTCCAGGACGCCAACTGGACGAGGATTCCTTCTCACTTGCCTTCTCTCCCCGATGCCCAACTCGTTCCCCCCCGCCGTCGACGTAGACGTGAGTTCCGACCTCGAAGCCCTGAGCCAAAACGCTGCCCATCGGGTGCGGTCGATCATTGAGAGGACTTTAGTCGACCAAGACCTCTTTGCTCTTGCTCTGGCTGGCGGACGTACGCCGCGCCGACTGTACGAATTACTGGCCGAGGACGCGCTTCCCTGGAACCAGATTCATCTCTTCTGGGGCGACGAACGACTGGTCCCGCACAATCACCCAAAAAGCAACGTCCGATTGGTGCGAGACACTCTCCTCAACGCAACTGACGTGCCGGAGGAGAACGTTCACCCTATGCCCGTCTCCGACCCGCCCGAGACCGCAGCCACCGCCTACGCGAACACCCTGCACCATGCGTTTGCCGATCGACCTCACACCTTTGACCTCGCTCTGTTCGGCATGGGAACGGATGGACACACTGCGTCCCTCTTCCCGGAGCACGACCCGTCGCCCACCGATTCGAAATGGGTTCGTGCCGTCTCAGCTCCTCCCCGACACGACATTGCCCAGCGACTAACCTGTACGCTTCCTGTCTTCAACGCCGCTCGGCACGGGCTGGTGCTCGTGTCGGGAGCAGAGAAACGCAAAACGGTCGAGGCTGCTCTCGGCAATCGGGACGACTCGTTGCCCATTACCCGCCTTCGTCCCCGCAATCAGCTCGTCTGGCTTCTGGATGAAGAGGCGTCCCCTTCTCGCAACAGGTCCTCTCCATAATCCCATCGAGAATAAGTATCTTCAACCGGCAGACAATTTCTCAGCGAATGGCAGCAGCAAGAACGTTGCAGTTGCACTACGGAGGAATACGTATTTTAGGCCTCTGAGGCTCATCTTGGTCGATAGATAATGAACAAGCGATTCAGAAATTTTGAATCGAGGACGATAGTACATATACTATTATCCACTTTAAGTCCACCCCCCCTCATCCATTGGCTTCCCACCGCCATGGAGAATCAAATTGACCGTACCATCCGGCTTATGGCCTTCGCCGCAGGCCTCGTCGGCCTCCTCGTGATTGTGGTCTTTCAGTTTTTATAAGATCGGATCCTGCTTCCCGGTCGAGCGTCCTACGGGACAAGAAGACGGGAGAAGTGTACGTTCTGTGGAAACTTTCGCCCCGAATGAACCCTCTGTCCACGGGCCTCGTTAGGTGCGTCTGTTAATGTTCAATCTGAATACTTCCTCCAAGAGTCGTCTATTCCATGGCGGACCTTATCGTCGTTGGTGATCGCGTGCTTATCCAGCCCGAGACCGGAGAGGAAAAAACGGACACCGGACTTGTGGTCCCTGCTTCAGTTTCCGACCAGGACAATGTTCAGAACGGCCGGGTTGTAAAAACGGGTCCTGGCTATCTCACGCAGAATCCCGAGTATACCGAAACGGAATCGTGGAAGGAGTCCACTACGCCGGTACGCTACCTCCCTCTTCAGGCCAACCCCGGCGATCACGCTTTCTTTCTTCGCAACGAAGCGATCGACCTCCGCTACGATGGCACCCATTATCTGATCGTTCCCCACAAGGCCATCCTCGCCCTCATTCGAGATGATGGGCCGCGCGAGGAACCCTCGGATACGACCGTCGATGATCTGGAGGACCTTTGGGACGAGGACGAATGACGCACGCTGGACGCCCTCGACCACAAGTGCTGCAGGTCTGCAGTTTGGCCCCCAGTAAAAAAGCGGGGATCGGCCTCACGAGGGGAAACCAGGGGCAGGTACTGAATTGAATACGCTGCGTCCCATACCATCCTCGGCAGATTGAGTCGCCGTATGAACAGCGCCCCGAGATGAGAAACGGAACGTACCGGACGGCTCAATTACGGGCTCCGGTCCTCGCCCCCAATCTCAGGGCCCCGTCATCTCACCTCTCCTTGAGCATCCTCTGACCGCTGGCGCCAGTACCAGCGCACCAGCAGCGCCAGGGCCGTTAGTGACAGCAGCGTGAGAATGATTCGCCCGTAGGCCCGAAGATAGTCCACCACGAGCGTCCAGTTATCGCCCACCGCGTATCCGGCGTAGCTGATGAGTCCAGTCCAAACGAGTGCGCTCACGGTGCACCACCAGAACGTGCGGCCCGGCGCCAATCGTCCAATGCCAGCCGTCAACGAGATCACCGACCGAGCCCCGCTCAGAAACCGATTGGCCGCAATCACGCCGTAGCCGTACTGGTGAATCCAACGTCGAGCTCGTTCTACACCGCTTCGGGGCAGCCACCGATAGCGCTCGGCATCCAGCACCGTGGCCCCTAGCCGATAGCCCAGGGCGAAGACCGTCATAAAGCCCAAGGCCCCTCCGATCGTGGACAGCAGAATGACAATGCCGAGGTGCAACTGTCCGATCCCCGCGAGGTACCCTCCAAATACAACCACCATGTCTCCGGGAATCGGCGGAGCTACGTTTTCGCCGTAGGCGATCACGAAGATCGTGAGATAGGCCCAGACCGGCGACAGGGTCTGCATCCACGTGAAGAAGTTGGAGAACCACTCAAGCATGGAGGAACCGTGGGAAAATCATACTGGCCGAATCATGCACACTGCGTGGGCCTGAGCGCCTTCTTCTCGTCCCACCGCCCCTAGTCCTTCATTCGTGGTTGCCTTCACCGACACCCGGTCGCGCGGGACATCGAGACCAGACGCCACGTTGCCGCGCATCGATTCGATATAGGGGCGTAGCTTCGGTTGCTCAAGAACGACAGTAGCGTCCACGTTGTGTGGCCGGTAGCCCTCCTCATGCACCGCCTGCACGGTGTGCTCCAACAAGACGTGGCTGTCAGCCCCCTTCCAGGCCGGATCGGTATCCGGAAAATGGGTGCCAATGTCCCCGAGCGCAGCCGCCCCCAAAAGCGCATCGGCGATCGCGTGCAGGAGCACGTCGGCATCGGAGTGCCCAGCAAGACCGGCATCGTGGGGGATCTCAACCCCACCAAGAATGAGAGGGCGCCCCTCCACGAGCCGATGGACGTCGTACCCAAAGCCAATTCGCATACGGAAGATCGAACCTTTCGTCGAAGGGCGTCTGCAATCAAATCGCGTGTCAACGGTCCGTGCGCTCTGGAGCAGTGGTCCACGCCCCCCACAACTGCTGCGCCATCTGCCAGTCGCCCGTCGTAGTGATTTTAAAATTGCGGCGACTGCCCTGCACCAGATGAACATCGCGTCCCTGTTTCTGCACCAGCCCCACATCGTCAGTCGCAGGCTGTCCGTCAGCCTCCACCGCCGCGCGGTGTGCGTCTTCAAGCCAGGCGCGGCGGAAGCCCTGCGGCGTCTGCATCCGGTAGAGGTTGCTTCGGGGCACCGTCTCCCCAAACCGCTCATCGGAAGCCGTTCGAAGGGTGTCGGCCACCGGCATAGCAAGAGAGGCCGCTCCGTGGGCCCGAACCGACTGGATTACCGCCTGCACCTCACGGGCCGTTACGAACGGGCGCACGGCGTCGTGGACGAGCACCGTCTCGACAGGAGCCGGCACAGCCCGAAGGGCGTGTCGGACGGAACTCTGCCGCGAGTCCCCCCCGCTTACCACCGCCGTGAGCTTGCTCAATCCCTCGGCCTGTAACCGGTCGCTTACCTCCTGCACGTGGTTCTCCGGCACCGCAACCACGAGATGCCCAACGCCAGGATGTTGCTCGAACACCAGCAACACCTGAACGAGCAGCGGACGGTCCCCCAGCGTCCGAAACTGCTTGCGCGGCCCGCCAAGCCGACGACCCTCCCCCGCTGCCGGGATGAGCACAGCCACTTCATGTTTATTTCCCACTTCCGTCACGTCGTCAGACATCAGACCCCTCTTCCGGCTTGGTTCATCCAATAGCTCATAAGGGCGCCGCTTCTCAAACAAGCGGAACGCTACTCAATCAACATGGCGTCGCCAAACGAAAAGAGCCGATACTCCTCTTCAAACGCTTTATCGTACACCTCAAACGCAAAATCATATCCCATGAACGCAGAGGCCATCATGTAGAGGGTGCTCTCTGGCCGGTGAAAGTTGGTAATCATCCGCTCCGTGATCTTGAAGTCATACTCCGGATACACAAAGAGGTCCGTCCAACTATGATCGGCCTTCAACATCTCGTCGGCGGAGAGACTCGACTCAAGAGCGCGAACCACCGTGGTGCCGCAGGCGGTCACCGTGTTTTCCTCAGAGAGAAGGGCTCGGTTCACGGCATCGGCGGTCTCCTGAGGGATGATAAACTCCTCAGAGTCCATGCGATGCTTGGTGAGGTCCTCCACGTCCACCGGACGGAAGGTGCCGCGCCCCACATGGAGCGTAATGGGCATCACCTGCACGCCCTTCTCTTCCAGCCGATCGACGAGTTCTTCGGTGAAGTGAAGGCCCGCAGTGGGGGCCGCAACGGCTCCCCGGTGCTTGGCAAAAATGGTCTGATAGCGCTGGCGGTCTTCCTCCTCCACCTCCCGGTCAATATAGGGGGGCAGCGGAGTCTCACCCAGCTCCCGAATTTTCGCGTAGAGCTCCTCGTTCGTGTAGTCGAAGGAGAAGCGGATCGTGCGCCCTCGGGAGGTGGTGTTGTCGATGACCTCGGCCGTCAGGTCGTCGTCGAATTCCAGCTTATTGCCAATGCGGATCTTCCGGGCCGGGTCGACCATCACATCCCAAAGCCGACTCTCGGGGTTCAGCTCCCGGAGCAGGAAGACCTCAATGTCAGCCCCGGTCTTCTTCTTCTGACCGTAGAGCCGCGCAGGATAGACCTTCGTGTTATTGACGACGAGGACATCGCCCTCCGTAAAGTAGTCCGGTAGGTTTTTAAACTGCTCGTGGTCGACCTCCTGCTGCTCCCGATCCACGACCATCATGCGACACGAATCGCGGGGATCGGCAGGATATTCGGCAATGAGTTCTTCGGGGTATTCGTAGCTAAACTCCGATCGTTTCATATACGAACGTCGTAGGACCGTCGGGTGATGAAAGAAGCAGGACGTTGAGTGCGGGAGGAGCAACCGTGCCCTTCACTCCTCGCATTCCTTCCCATAGCAGACCCTCTAAACTACGTGGCGAAAGCAGATGATCCGGCGTCGGCAAAAGAGGCGATTACCGATCCGACGTGGCCGTGTGTTCGGCGTCGGGAGGGAGCCATTGCCGCTCCCAAGGGGCCGGAGCGGTCTCAAGGGACAGGGACGGATAAATCGTTGTCGCCAGAATCTCGATGGCTCGCCCCAGACGCGCCCCCGGACGATTGTAGTAGGCATTCCCATCCAGCACGGCAACACGCCCTTCACGGACTGCCGTCAATTCCTGCCAGCCCTCGCGACCGGTCAGATAGTGAAGGTCGCGCCGGGTTTCTTCAACAGTGAACCCACAAGGCATGCAGGCAACGACATCTGGATCCGCCTCCCGCAGCGCCGTCCACTCGACACGGCGCGTGGGCTCGCCGGCCGACCCAAGCACAGGCGCCCCCCCCGCCATCTCCACGACGTCGGGCATCCAGTGCCCCGCCACCATCAGCGGTTCCAGCCACTCAATGCAGACCACGGACGGCAGAGTGGCCGGATCGGTGCGACGATCAATTCCGAGGTGCGTGCGCAACACCTGAATGCGCCTCTCAATCTCTCCGACCACTTGCATGGCCGCCTCCAGACGATCCATCGTACGTCCCAGACGGAGAACCTCGTCGAATACCTCCTTCAACGTCTCCGGATCCATCGAGAACACGGTCGGATCGCTGGCAGTCCAGTCGGCCAGTTGTGCCTCCAAGGCCGGTCGGCTCACTGCACAGACATCGCATTGATCTTGCGTAAGCACGAGATCCGGCTCCAAAGCCCGCAACTGCTCCAGATCCACTTCATACAGACTGAGTCCGTCCTGCACCTTGGATTGTACCGCATCGTCAATTTCTACAGAGTCCCCTTCTTCTTGATAGGCGGGGGCCGTCAGGACCGGTCGATCTTGAATCTCGGCTGGGAAGTCGCACTCATGCGAGCGGCCCACCAGCTCTTCGGCTGCGCCGAATGCACACACCCATTCCGTGGCTGCCGGCAAGAGTGAGACGATGCGCATGACGATTAACAAAGAGATTCGAAAGATATCATCCGTGGGATCCTACCGGATGGGAGGACGGCGGGTGTGATAGTCGGTCTCTTGCTGAAAAGAATGGGAAAGAGCCAGCGGCGCCTGGTCGTGATAAAGCGGCCCAATGAAACTGATGCTGCCCGGCTGTCGCCGCACGTCGGGGCCCTCCTCTACCGGCCGAAACGCATTGGGAACGCACACGCAGGGATGCCCAGTCAAATTGGTAATGCCGAGGGTGCCCCCCTGAAAACTGGGGCTCACAAGCACATCAAGATCGCTCATGAGCGTGTGCATCTTCTCCATGAGCCGCACACGGAGACGATTCATCTGAAGGAACTCAACGCTGGGAACGAAACGCGCCGTACGAAACACGTTCGGCCACGTATTCTGGCCTTGGCGCACAAGCTGATCGATGCCATCCGATCGGGTCAACTCATCAAAGGCCGTGGCGGCCTCCACCTCAAGGGTATTCAGCATAGCCCCCACGGGCAGATCCGTGGGAAGATCCACGGCCTGAAGGCGAACCCCCATGTCGCGCAAGACCTTGAGGGTGCGTTGGTCCGCCGACTGGTTGTCGTACTCCTCTTCGAAGGCGGAGGCAACGTATCCAACGCGGAGCGAGGCCGGATCCACAGACGGATCGAAGGGAAACGGCATGTCGACCGAGGCCGGGTCGCTGGTGCCTGCCCCCCCGCGGATTGCGTCAAAAACGAGGGCAGTGTCGTGGGCCGAGCGAGCAATCGGCCCCAATTTGTCCATCGACCAGGAGAGCGCCATCGCTCCCTCTCGGCTCACGGCCCCAAAGGTGGGACGATGCCCCGTCACCCCGGTCCGTGTCGACGGAGAAACGATTGAGCCCAGCGTTTCCGACCCAATGGCAAAAGGCACACATCCTGCCGACACCGCAGCGGCCGGCCCCGCCGACGAGCCACTGGACCCCTGATCGAGATTCCAGGGATTCTTGGTTGTGCCCCCAAACCACACGTCGCCCCATGCCAGCGCTCCCAGCGACAGCTTGGCTACGAGAACGGCCCCAGCCTCATCTAGCTTTTCGATGACTGTGGCGGTTCCCTCCAGGCGCTGCTCCTGATACGGCGTCGCCCCCCACGTCGTCTTGTATCCCTCTACGGCCAAAAGGTCCTTTGCCCCGTACGGCACGCCATGCAACGGTCCGCGCCAAGTCCCCGAATCTAGCTCCTCATCGGCCGCACGGGCCGCCTCCAGGGCCCGTTCTTCCGTGTAGGTTACCACCGCATTAAGATCGGAATCGTACCGCCGCAGTCGTGCCAGCGCCAGCTCCGTAAGCTCCATACTCGTTACCTGTCGCGAGCGGAGCAACTGAGCAAGTTCGGCAATGGACGAAAAGGCCAGCCCCGCTTCAGTCTCCGGCCGCTCAACATCGGGAAGTGTGCCCGAGACCCCGTCTTCCTCCGCCTCTACCGAAGGAATCTCAGCTCCCCCGCGGCGTGGATCAAACGTAAATGCCGGCGCGCGCTCATTCGGAATGTCGTATTCACGAAGATCCTCGTATTGCGAACGGTGCTCATTGAGGTTTTCGACGATGAGTTCCCGCTCCTTATCGGTGAACGAGAGGCCCGCGATTGTCTCCGCGGCGGCAACGTGCTCGGTCGTCACGTTCTCTTCCTCAGACTCCGCTAGCTTTGTATAGAGAATACCGGGAAAAACGCCTGTAATTCCGAGGCTAGTACACGCTTCAACGAACTGGCGGCGGTCCATAATCTGTCGATGTCGGGGTAAGTGGCTAGCAAAACACCCCTTGTGGGGGGACGAAAATGCGATGCTTCCGTGTCGGACGTAGCGACTGTTTTGATTTCAAACGTGGGCGTGCCTAACAGAACGGCTCATCTCTTCCTATTGAGCCGATTTCTATACGAGCCTGACGGGCACCACGAGCGCTGAGAGGTAGACTTCCTCAGTCGCAAAAACGGTTGCCATCAAAACAGTTGGTTTTCCCATGCAAGTTGGCCCCTTGCGATCCGTCAACCTCGAAGAGGAACAATAATCTCACAAAGGACACCCTCGACAACTGCGTTCGTTTCGGGAGAGACAAAGACCGTCCGCCCCTCGCTAGTTTCTGCGCAGAGTGCACAAAAAACGCTCTCCGGCAATGATCGACGGACTGCCCGATCCCGTCGGGTCGTACGAAAAGTGATAGGCCGGCGTCCCCGTATCCATCGGCCGTTTAGGAAGCCAGGTTGCACTCGGCACCAAACCGGGTGCAACCTACGTCCTTCTTCCTCAATATCATAGAGCCCCGAACGGGCCTACCTCGCGTCACCGCAACGGGACGGATTAACCCAACTGTACTGCCCGGAGTGTCTACGGGCCCTGCGTCCTCAACTGTTCGACACACATTGCCTCGCCTCCAACACACAGCATACCATGAAATATCGCCCTCTCGGCAGTACCGGCTGGAACGTCTCTGCCGTCAGCTTCGGCGCCTGGGCCATCGGCGGCAGTTGGGGCAGCGTGGATGATCACGAATCCCTCCAAGCCCTGAATACTGCCGTTGAGAACGGCGTCAACTTCTTCGACACCGCGGATGTCTACGGCGACGGACGGAGCGAGCAGTTGCTTGCTCAACTCTATCGCGACCACACCGATATCCACGTGGCCACCAAAGCCGGACGGCGTCTTGACCCACACACCGCAGAAGGCTACAATCGGGAGAATTTGACCGGCTTCATCGACCGCAGCCTCGAAAACCTGGACCGTGATGCGCTTGATCTCGTCCAGCTTCACTGTCCGCCAACGGAGGTGTACTACCAGCCCGAAGTGTTCGCCGTCCTCGACGACCTGAAGGCACAGGGCAAAATTAAACACTATGGCGTGAGCGTGGAAAAGGTGGAGGAAGCCCTTAAAGCCATCGAGTACCCCGGCGTGGAAACCGTGCAGATCATCTTCAACATGTTTCGGCAGCGCCCCGCCCAGCTTTTCTTCGAGGAGGCTATGGCGCGGGACGTTGGGATTGTGGCACGGGTGCCTCTCGCCTCAGGACTGCTCACCGGCAAGTACGGAAGCGATGCTACGTTTCCGGAAACCGACCACAGGCACTTTAACCGGAACGGCGAGGCGTTCGATGTTGGAGAGACCTTTGCCGGCGTAGACCTGCAGCAGGGCGTGGCCGCCGTCCGCAAGCTCAACGAAGTAAAGCCGAACGGCATGACGATGGCCCAATTCGCGTTGCGATGGATCCTGATGCACGACGCCGTGAGCTGTGCCATTCCTGGCGCCAAGCGACCCGAACAGGCCGCCGAGAATGCTCAAGCCGCCGATCTCCCCCCCCTCTCCACCGAAACAATGAACGCAGTAGAAACCATCTACGACGAATACATCCGCGAGAGCGTTCATCACCGGTGGTAGTGGGCGCGTAGCCTTCCCCCCGAATACGATCTCTCGGCCAGCACGGCAGTTCCCACCACCTTACTCCCTCACTTCCTCAGTGCAATTATGCTCCTTGGCTACGACGTCGGCAGCTCCGCGATCAAAGCCGCCTTGCTCGATCCCGAGAGCGGAACGGTTGTGGCCTCCGCTCGCTCTCCCTCCGACACAGAGATGACGATGGAGACGCCCAATCCTGGATGGGCTGAACAACCGCCGTCTCGATGGTGGCGGCACATACAGAATGCGACCGATGCCCTTCACCAAACCGCTGACCGCGACCTCGCGTCCGTATCTGCCATCGGGCTCACCTACCAAATGCACGGTCTCGTGTTGGTGGACGACACCCATGAGGTGCTACGCCCCGCCATTATCTGGTGCGACAGCCGGGCCGTCGACATTGGCCGAGCGGCCTTCGAGGCGCTCGGCCAGGAGTGGTGCCTGCAGCACCTCCTCAACAGTCCAGGCAACTTCACGGCCTCCAAACTTGCCTGGGTGAAACGCAACGAGCCAGAGGTGTACAGCCGCATTCACAAGGCCATGCTGCCAGGCGACTACGTGGCCCTTAAGCTGACAGGCGACGTCTGCACGACGCCCTCCGGCCTCTCCGAAGGAACGTTGTGGGACGTCACGAGCGACGCCCTGGCCACGGACCTGCTCGATCATTACGGCCTCGACCCGACCCTGTGGCCTACGGTGGTGCCTACATTCGCTGAGCAGGGCACCCTCTCTCGCGCTGCCGCCGACACGCTCGGCCTTTCCCCCGGCACCCCGGTCACATACCGCGCTGGCGACCAACCGAACAACGCGTTCTCCCTGAACGCCTTGGAGCCGGGTGATATGGCCGCGACCGCGGGCACCTCCGGTGTCGTTTACGGCGTCGACGACACGCCACGATACGATGAGCAGTCGCGTGTAAACACATTCCTACACGTCAACCATAAGCCGAACACGCAGCCGCGGTACGGCACCCTCATGTGCGTCAACGGTACCGGTATCTTGAACCGGTGGCTCCACGACAACATGGGCACTGAAGCCCCTCTCTCCTACGACGCCATGAACGAGGAAGCGGCCGAAGCCCCCCTAGGTGCCGAGGGCCTCTCGGTACTCCCCTTCGGCAATGGCGCTGAGCGCACACTCGACAACCGCAGCCCGGGGGCCTCCATCCACGGTCTCAACTTCAACGTACACGACCGCACCCACCTGCTCCGGGCGTCCCAGGAAGGAATCGTGTTCGCCCTCCGCTACGGGATTGACATCATGTCGGAGATGGGGCTGCCGGTCGAGACCGTGCGTGCAGCGCACGCCAATATGTTCAGGAGCCCCGTCTTCCGCACGGCGTTCGCGACAATCACAGGCACAACCGTAGAGCTCATCCGAACGGATGGCGCTGAAGGCGCTGCCCGAGGCGCAGGCCTGGGGGCTGATGTGTTCGACACGCGAAGGGATGCCTTCGAAGGGCTCGAACGCATCTCGACAGTGGAGCCCAAAAGCGCACAAGTCGATGCGTACACGGATGCCTACGAGCGTTGGAAGTCTCGCCTGGATCACCAACTCACGCACCCACTGGAGACGTAACGGTCTTCCTTTTCAGCTCCTGGAGGGAGTCCCCCGTTCTGTCCTACATTTTGAGAATAGGGGCTCCTCTTCGCTGTGCATGTGGAAAATCTCAACCGCAATTTCGTGCCCCAATCGCTGGCATTTGCCCCGACGCACCCCCACTTTGTGATCCTGTTCACGTAGTTGTCCATCCCCGGAGGTGCTCCTCGTTCTCGTGACCGCCGACTCGGCCCCGATGCGTCTTGCCGTCTTTGCCTCCGGTGGAGGCACCAATTTCCAGGCCATCCTGGACGCCATCGCCGATGGTGACCTCCCGGCCCATCCCGCCTGCTGTGTAAGCAATACTCCGGAGGCGGGCGCACTGGAGCGTGCGGCACGCCACGACGTGCCAACGGCCGTTGTCAACCCATCCGACCACGCCGACGCCGCTTCCTTTGGCAATGCCTTGCTGGACGTGTTGGCCCGGCACGAGGTGTCGTTTATTGCCCTGGCCGGATATATGCTCAAGATTCCGCCGAACGTCGTGGACGCGTACCGAGGCCGCATGACAAACGTACATCCAGCCCTTCTTCCTGCCTTTGGCGGCAAGGGGATGTACGGGATGCACGTGCACGAGGCTGTCCTTGAGTATGGGACCCATTGGAGCGGTGCCACCGTCCACCTTGTCGATGAGGAGTACGACCACGGCCCTGTGGTCCTGCAAGAGCCCGTGCCAGTGTACGCCGATGATACCCCTGAACGGCTTGCCGAACGCGTGAAAACTGTCGAGCATCGAATATATCCCGAAGCCCTCCGGCTTTTCGCACAGGATCGGGTCCACTTCGACGGTCGTACGGTTCGGCTTGACAACTACGATTCGCCTGTGTCGCTCTCTCGCCCCC